>CAYOZZ010000146.1:0-2559 GCA_964408535.1 uncultured Bacteroidales bacterium
GCCCGAATTCCAATCTGTCAACTTCTGTATTCATATATTGCTCAAAAGGTAAAACCCAACTTCCGTAGTTTTGTGTATAGCTTCTGTTACTTATAACCGTTGTCATTAACAACAATATAAAAATTAAAACTTTCTTTTTCATTTCTCAATATTTTAAGTTCATAAATTCATTTAACTGCATTTTTTCATTTTTCAGATAATATCTCAAATTTCAAGGTTGCGACAGTTTCGATTTATGAACTCAATAAAGTGTAAAAAGGTAAATTTTAAGGACTGAAATTGTTAAAATAACGAATGACGTTTGTAAAAGCTTGATTATCAGGTACTTTATGGGGGGGGGTAATTCGTTGATATTCAGTCGGTTGCAAAAGTGCCGAATTACCGTATAAAATATGTTTTAATCTAACAAGCAGTTTAATCATTTCGTTTTATTTCATTATTGTTTTGCCTGATTTTGAAAAACCTGCCAAATATATAAAAAACAAACCGTTTTTCCAAAAAAAGTAAGTTAACGGTATCTATTATTCAGTTAACGGTAAAATAGTTTTAATGCCGTTTGTTTCGGATAAGGTTTATCTGCGTGCCGGTGCTAAAATCCGGAACAGCCCGGTATTGCTCACTGGCCACCTTAACCCTAACCATATTCCCATACGGGCTTCCTAACCATAACCCACCACCTAAATTCGTGAAAATTAGTGTAATTCGTGGGCTCTCACTTATATTATTACCCCTCTAAATCTCTCCCGAAGTTTCGGGAGAGACTAATGAAAGGACAGTCCGTTTTTAGTTGCTTTCTCGTTATTTCTATCAGCCCCATCTATGTTCCAAGCTTCCACGCTTGGAAATATATAAAACACCCCCCTTTGTGAACCTTTGAGCCTTAGTGTCTTAGTGGCATTATTAGTCCCGTAACGGATATTTTGTTTTTTTGCTACAAAGACACTAAGAAACACAAAACCCCATCATTTAAGTTAGTGTAAATTCGTGTAATTCGTGGGTCCGGGCTCTATCACTGTGATAAGCACCGGCCACCTTAACCCTAACCATATTCCCATACCGGCTTCCTTGCCATAACCCACCACCTAAATTCGTGGGCACCGGCTCTTTCGGATTCCAGCGCAGGCACTATCGTCAGTCTTTTGAAAGAACGTTTCTCTATTTCCATACAACTATCTTTCCGCTCAAAACATTAACATCATTGTCAACTCTGTAATAATAAAGTCCGCTGTCCAATCCCCTAAGTTTGACAACCGTTTTTTCGTGCGTTGCTCTTTCGGTTGCAACCGTCTCCCCGAAAATATTCATTATAAGTATATTGCCATTACCTTTCAGCCCTTTTATCTCAAATACGGCGTAATCTTTTGCCGGATTGGGATAAACCTTGAGTGTAACTCCGTTTTTTTCCTGTTCGGGAATGCCAATGCAACTGTAAACCTGTACGAAATAGGGTTGCGACCAGTTGCTTTCGCCGCAGTAGTTGACGGAACGTACAGTAACGGTTGCCGTACCTTCGAAATCCTGCGACCACGTAACCGTTCCGGTGATGCTGTCGCCCGATATTGTGCCCGCCTCATCCGGCGAGATGTTCCACTCGTAGGAAAGAGCTCTGTCTGCCGGCGGTATTGTAAATGCAGTTTGCAAGTTTTCAACGGTACAAACCGTGTCGGCGCCCTGGGGTGTTGCAGGTGTTGCGGCTGCGTAGTAATCGCAGTCTTTTATTTCAAAAACCCAGAAATCTTCATCCGTTATGTTACCACCGTGAGGTGTGCAGGCTACATTGTACGAAGGTCCGTAATCGGTTTGCGCTGCTATTACATAATTGTTGTCGATTTTTTTAACAACACTACTGTATATAAATTCATTTCTTATTCCTCCAAAACATTTCTCTTTTAAAAGTTCTCCTTCACTGTTTATTTTAAGAAACCAAATATCATTGTCATATTCACTTTGTGAATGATTATTTGTAACATCTCCGTTTTGCGATTGAGTTGCCCCGATTAATAATAATCCATTGTCTTCAACTGAAAAAATGTTAAGTGCACTTTCATAATTTGAACCACCATAACATTTCTGCCAAATTATATTCCCAAAAAAATCTGTTTTTACAACCCAAATATCAGCCCCTCCGTGCCATCCTGAACCAGTAAGGTCTCCATCAGCAGACTCTCCGTATGCTGAAAAAACATACCCATCTTCTAATTCCATTAATGTATTAATCCCATCATGCTCACTTCCACCATAACACTGCTGCCATTCAATATTTCCTGCAGAATCAAGCTTTATTAATATTGCTTCGGAGTTATAATTGAATGGTTCACAAGTTAAATTACCACCATTATCAATATCGGAAAATCCACCAAGCAAAAAGCCTCCATCAATTGTTTGAATAATATCAATTCCCCAGTCGAAACCATCGGTACCAAAGCTTTTGTCCCATTCAATATCCCCGTTACTATTGAGCTTTACAAGCCACATATCATACATACCATAATTTACGGATACATCTCCATCTTGAGAACCTGTCCACCCGAAAATTGCTAACCCTCCATCGTTAGTCAA
>CAYOZZ010000147.1:0-5972 GCA_964408535.1 uncultured Bacteroidales bacterium
ACTTAACAAATTGTTAAAAAAAATTCATTATTTATTGTAAATCTCCAATTTGTATCCTTTGGCAACACTTTTTCGATTATGCTATTGCATAATTCGGATATAAAAACCCTTATGAGATTACGGATATACTCTTTTAGCGAGTATGTTTATAAAGTATAATTTTAATTATTTTAATTCATAAAACAGTTATGTTAGCCGCATCCCTTAAATAAATATACCTTTTATAAAAGTATCTACATCATTATTCCGATTGGTAAAAAAACGACAGCAGCAAGAAAACCTTCTTTCCCGGATACAAGATAGAAATCAATATTTTTCACCTAATCTCCCCTTCCACAATATACATATCAATCTCACCTTTATTTTTCGCTTTCACTTTACCTCGATAAGTACATCTGAATTTATCCTTAATCAGTTCATACGTTGCCCCCGAAATATTCACCTTACCGGGCACACCGCTCGACTCCATCCGGCTGGCAGTATTTACGGCATCACCCCAGATATCATAAGCGAACTTATTTTTTCCTACCACACCGGCAATTACATCACCGGTGTGAATACCGATTCTCAACTCCCAAAAATCCTCACCTCTTGCTTCTTTCTCGTTTTTCAGACGTGTCATAAAATCCCTGATTTCAAGTCCGGCTCTTACAATATCGAAAGGATTAGTTGTATTCGGAACAGGAATACCTCCGGCGCACATATAAGCATCTCCAATAGTCTTTATCTTCTCAAGTCCGTATTTATCAATTATCCTGTCAAACTCCAAAAAGCTTCTATTCAGTTCTTCAACAAGCTCTTCAGCTGTAAGTTTTTCTGCGATTTTAGTAAACCCGACAAAATCGGTAAAGAGTACCGATACCATTTCATAATGTCGCGGAGTCGCACTGCCCTTTTCTTTAAGTTCCTCCGCCGTCTCCTTCGGTAAAATATTCAGTAACAGCTTTTCCGACCTCTCGTGTTCATAATTAATTTCATCACGCTGTCTTTCTATTTCATTATTTTGTTTTATCAAAATTTTATTTGTCCGTTTTGAGAACCGTAACATTCTGTAAACAAGATACAAAACCACAAGTGCAAGAGCAGCTATTCCAATGAGGAATTTATTCCGTGCTCTTATCTTTTTCAGATTAAGATCGTTAATCTGTTTTTCCTTATTAAGAAGTTCTATTTCATTCTCTTTCTCCCTCTGAAGAGCTTTTTGTTTTTCGAGTTCAAGGGTTTGTATTATTTCTCTTTGCCTGAGATCATTAATCTCCCTGTCCTTTTTTTCGGCATTATAACGCTCCTCTGCCAGCAATTTCTCTTGTATCACTCTTTGCTTTTCAAGTTTTTGATTTTCAATTGTAAACCTTTGAATTGAGTCATTCTGCCTGAAAATTCTCAATTGTTGCTCCTTTGTGGCATTTTCAAGCTTCATACGCTGGTACTCAACATCTTTCAGGTCTTCGTCGGCAAGCAGCTTTTCAATTTCCCTTTCACTTCTGTCAATAACAAACTGCTGCTGAAGCAATTCTCTCTTTTTAGCGTTTGTTGCCGAAGTAACAGAGTCTGAAATTTTCAGATACAACCTGTAATCGGCCATAGCCGCTTCAAAATCATACAAAGCCTCATTTATTTTTGAAGAAACCAACAGTGCCGCTACTAATACCGAAGTATTATTACCTTTTTTTGCAAGCCTTAAAGCTTCCCTGTTAAACGTTTGTGCATTATAATAATCTTTGTTATTCAGATAAATTATTGAAGTAAGATGATCCATCTTTGCCGCATCAAAAATATCGCCGGAAGCCTCTGCAATCTTTTCGGCTTTCAGCATATATTTCAAAGCATTTTTATAGTCATCCATATTCTGATATACAATGGCAATATTTAACAGCGTAACATAATTTTTAATTTCACCTGTTTCATTTTCCAGTTCCCTTGCCATTTTAAAATAGTTCAAAGCCTCCTTATAATTGTTCAAATGCTTATAGGTAAATCCTATGTTGTTCAAAGCAACAATTTCCTGTTCAATATCTCCCTTCGATTTATAATACTCAAATATCTTTAAATTGTATTTCAATGAGTTATCGTATTGTTTAAGGTTGTTATTGCATCTAATAATTTTCTGATAAATATCAATATTAGCAGCAGAATCGCCTGATACGGAAAATATCTTTTCAAGACGTTTATAATATTGAAGTGACTTGTCGTACTCTTCCAAACTATAATAAACGTCAGCAATATTCTCAATAAGCTCAGATTCATCCTTATCAAATTCCCGGTTTTGCCTAAGCAGATATTTCTCTGCGCCCAGGTAATACTCAAGAGCCTTTTGATACATTCCCGCTTTGTAAAAAACATCGGCAATTTTAATCTTAACTCCGGCAGCATCCAAACTGTCGTTCGCCGTCTCATACTCTCTGACACTTCCAAAATAGTATCTAAGTGCCATTGTTAAATTATTCTGTTTTTCCCTGATTTCAGCAATTATGTAAAAAGCATCGGCTTTACCTTTTTTATAGGAAATCTCCCTGCTCAGTTTAATTGCCTCATCGGCATAATAGATAGCACTGTCAAGGTCATTTCTCCGAAATGAATTACCGGCTAAACGGTTAATCCTGTTAATGGTGGCCGTATCTACTTCATCCTGTGAAAAACCGGAAAATGGAAATACAAAAAACAGGACATAAAAAGTTACGGCTACCGGAAATTTCCACAACCTAACAAAAAACCCTATTTTTATAACACCATTCATCAATAATCATTCATTTAATATCACTCCAGCCTAAAAGTAAAACCTATTCTGAATGTTCTTCCATATTGAGGATTATAAACAAGATTTACTATATCATTATATGCATCAATTCCTCCGTAATGAGCATTAAATACGTTGTTTACATTAATAAATGCGTTCAGATTCTTTGAAATCGAATAACGGGTAATAAAATCCAAAGTATAAAAACCATTAACAGTTGTTGGCAATCCTGCAAGTTTCATAATCTCAGGAGGTAACGGAAAGTATCTCTTTTCCCATTTACTCGAAATGATATTCCTGAAAACAAACACAAGAGGCCGCCAGGGCGACATATCAAAGTTCAGTTGCATCATCCAGTTGGGCATCTGCCTGTACTGGTCGAGTTTCCCGAAATTATTGGGTAATATCTCCTCACCTTTTGAATAACTTAAATAAAGGTTACCATTTAGTTTTACAGGATTTATGAAATTTTTCACCCTGAAATTAGCCTGAACACCGAAAAGCGATGCCTGTGAGTTTTCATCATTAACAAATGATGTCGTCAGTCCTTCCTCGTTTGTTGCATCGGGATATTCCTGAGGATCAAGAAAAACAAGGGAGTTTGTAATCTGATTGTTTATTCTGTGAAAATAAATTACGATATCGGACGAAAAACGCTTATTATTATTGTATCTCAATCCCAGCTCAGCCTCATAAAAAAGTTCCGGTTTCAGATTTTTATCGGGAATTGTTCTGTAAAATATTCCGTCTCCGTCAGGGTAAGCAAGCGAGCTGTAAGCAAAATATAGTGATGGTGTTCTGAATGCAGTACCAAAAGAACCTCTTACCGACAAATTACTACCAATTTCATACATCACAGCTATCCGTGGATTGTTTTTTGAGCCGTATAATGAATTGTAATCATATCTGTCACCAATCACAAAAGTAAACTTATTCATCTTGTAAAAGAGCTGTAAAAAACCTCCGATATTATAGAAATTCACAGGATTTATACCGAACTTTCCAAGCACCGGGTCGCTGTAGTTAACTTCAGTTGCAAATGGTGAGTAAAGATTTTTCCCGAAAGGTTCACTCAAATCATTTGTTTTCGGAAGATTGCCTGAAAACTGAATTGAAAAGCCCCCTGTAAGATCAAGGTTTGAAAGAATGTTGTAATTCAACACCTCATCAAGCAAAATATCGTCGGAAGCGGCATACTTATACAATTTACCCATATCACCGACATCCATAATCATTCTGAAAGACGAAGAATTATCAAGCCGGTATGATAAAGACGATAAAGATGTTCTGTTTGACAACTTACCCCATGTTTTATTGTAACTAAGAGAGTAGCGTTGAATATTCTCCCCCCAATAATTGGAGGGGTCATAGTAGGCATAAACATCGGTTTCCTGTCCGATGGAGGAATGTGTTTTCCGCCACATTTTCATATACGAAAAGGTGAAATTCCTGTAAGAAAGAGAGAAACCTACCTGCCCGCTACTTGCAGGAAGATAGCCGAACTTAGGTGAAGTGGAATCTCCTTCATAGAAAGGCTCCTGCAGAAAGGAGTAGCTGGTGTCATAAACCGCAGGATTATAAAGATTCTCTATATCGTACTTAACATTCATATCTTCAAGTTTTGACGAGCTGCCATAGAAAGAATACTGAAGAATGTTTTTTTTCTTACCCACCTTGCCGCCAATCATCACATTTATGTTACTTGCGCCGTAATCACCGAGCGAAATATCAGCCTGTCCCCAAACAGGCCGGTCAGAAGTTTTGGTAATGATGTTTACAACTCCGGCAAGAGCATCACCGCCGTAAATTGAAGAAGCAGGACCAACTATCACCTCAATCCTTTCAGCCTCTCTGACAGGCAGTTGTCCGGCAAGAGGCATTCCACTTACAACAGAGGGTTGAACCGGAATATCATTGACCAATATTTTTGCATAGTAATTACCTATCATTCCGCGCATCAGGAATGTCTCCCCCTCAATTGCCGAACCGGGCTGCGACACTTTTATTCCAGGAATATCTTTTAGTACGTCAACAAGACTTGTATATCCGTTTTTTAAAATCTCATCACGGGTAATAACATAGATTGTCATCGGAAGGTCTTTCAGGTATTTGGAAGAACGGCTTGCCGAAACGATCTCCGTTTTATCACCGACATTGTCACTTACAATATCATTTTCGTCCAGACTGAACATCTCCTGTTCCTGCTGGCCAAAAAGAGACATAGAAACAGATATAATAAACAGCAATAAACGTACTCCGATTTTCATATTACAAAAATATGCTATTTTTGCCAATCTAAACAATATACATCAAATATTGTTAGATTGATTAATTCAAAGAAATAAAAAGAAGTTTTATAATTCACATAGTTTAAACAGATTATGAAAAAAATTTTAATTATTGCCTTACTAATTTCAGGAATCCATTTAACCGTATCGGCTCAGACAACCAGTTACTGGACAGGCGGAAGTGAAACAATCTTCTCATTTGCAAATATTGACGACAATGGAGAGACAGGTGGGAATATTATGAGATTTGCTCCTTTCCTTAATATACAGGAAATGTATAATATTGATTTCGGCAAAAGTTTTGGAGTTTATTCAGGTGTTTTTGTAAGAAACGTAGGTTTCATATATGACAAATATGTTGAGCAGCAAACCGGAGATGTAGTGAAAAAAAAGTTCAGAAGCTATAACATCGGTGTACCGCTTGGTATAAAAATAGGCAAGATGAACAGTTTTTTCCTGTACGCAGGCTATGATCTGGCTTATGCCTTCAATTATAAAGAGAAGACATTTAAAAACGACAGAAAGGACAAACTTGTATCCTGGTTTGGAAACAGGGTAAACGCTTTCCAGCATGGCTTTGTTGTAGGAGTACAGTTTCCTTATGGGATGAATGTAAAGTTTAAATACTATCTCAATAACTTCCATAATGAGGATTATATGGAAACAATTGACCAGGTTAACTACTATCCGTATAAAGGACTTAAGTCGAATATCTGGTATATTTCACTGAATTTCAACCTGTTTAAAAACGATAAGCTTTATTTTACCGATGATGTTGAATAGGTGTTCTCAAACTGTTACGATACAGAACAAAAGATGCAATGGGCAGGATTATGCAAATATATTGGTGATACAGTATGCAACTTGTAAGGAAAAGAATTTAACAATTCCTTTCAACTCGCCTTATGCACCAAGAGTTTTATAAATTGTTGAATTAATGAATTAGG
>CAYOZZ010000148.1:0-4156 GCA_964408535.1 uncultured Bacteroidales bacterium
ATAAAGATCCCGTCTGATTTAAATCGGACGGGATCGGGTTCATTGCTTAAGGGTTGTTTTAATAAAAAGCTCTAAAAAATTGACATTTGCAAATGTAAAACAATAAGACCCCTTTTGTCAAGGACAAATCAGTTAACGGTAGGATAAAATAAGTTAACGGTAAAATTTTACCTTATACTGAATTCAATAATTTTATTGTAATTTTGACGTTTGTTTGAAATTAAAAATAAAAGATATGGAACTTGCAGATTTTCAAAAAGCTATATTGACAGGAATCCCGGATGAATTACCCGCACCCAGGCCCTATGACCCTAATGTAAGTCATGCCCCGAAGCGTAAGGACATATTAACTCCTGAGGAGAAAAAACTTGCCGTAAAAAACGCACTTCGTTATTTCGACAAAAAGCATCACGCTGTTCTTGCTCCGGAGTTTAAAAAAGAGCTGGATGAATACGGAAGGATATATATGTACCGCTTTCGTCCGGATTACAAAATTTATGCGAGAAGTATCGATCAATACCCGCACAAATCGAAACAGGCTGCTGCCATAATGCTTATGATAAGTAATAATCTTGATGAGGCGGTAGCACAGCATCCTCACGAACTTATCACTTACGGCGGAAACGGAGCGGTGTTCCAAAACTGGGCGCAATACCTGCTTACAATGAAATATCTTGCCGAAATGACCGATGAGCAGACTTTGGCAATGTATTCGGGAAACCCTGTTGGACTGTTTCCTTCGCATAAAGATGCTCCCCGTGTGGTTGTAACAAACGGGATGGTAGTGCCGAACTATTCAAAACCCGATGACTATGAGAGATTCAATGCTCTCGGAGTCTCGCAATACGGACAAATGACGGCCGGTTCGTATATGTATATAGGGCCACAGGGAATAGTGCACGGAACAACAATAACGGTGCTGAATGCAGGCAGGATGATACAAAAGGGAAATGAAGGACTGGCAGGGAAACTGTTTGTATCTTCCGGTCTTGGCGGGATGTCGGGTGCTCAGGCAAAGGCTGCCGTTATTGCAGGAGCCGTCGGCGTTATTGCCGAAGTTAACCGTAAAGCTGTTGAGAAAAGGCACAGTCAGGGATGGGTTGATGAGGTTTATGATGACCTTGATGAGCTGATTGAACGTATCAAAAAGGCAAAAGCCGGTAAAGAAGCTGTCTCTCTCGCTTACGAAGGAAATATTGTTGACCTGTGGGAAAAATTCGTTGAAAAGGATATTTTCGTCGAATTGGGATCCGATCAGACATCACTTCATAATCCCTGGGCAGGCGGTTATTACCCTGCCGGATTATCGTTCGGGGAATCAAATATTATGATGGCCGAAAATCCTGAGGAGTTTAAGAAAAAGGTTCAGGAATCATTAAGGCGTCAGGTTAAAGCAATAAATACCCTTACGGCAAAAGGGATGTATTTTTTCGACTATGGAAATGCATTTCTGCTCGAAGCCGGCAGGGCAGGAGCCGATATTATGAAAGATGACGGCAGTTTCAGATATCCGTCTTATGTGCAGGATATTATGGGGCCTATGTGCTTCGATTACGGTTTCGGACCTTTCCGCTGGGTATGTACCTCTTCAAAACCCGAAGATCTGGATCTGACGGATGATATTGCAGCAGAAGTGATGGAAGAGATTGCAGCAACTGCCCCGCCGGAAATTATGCAACAGATGAAGGATAATATAAAATGGATAAGGGAAGCTAAGAAAAACAAACTTGTAGTTGGGTCGCAGGCGCGTATCCTGTATGCCGATTGCGAAGGAAGAACCAAAATAGCCGCTGCTTTCAATCAGGCAATCAAAGAGGGCAGAATATCGGCACCGGTAGTTCTTGGACGTGACCACCACGATGTTTCGGGGACAGACTCACCATATCGCGAAACTTCAAACATATACGACGGCTCGCAGTTTACTGCCGATATGGCAATACAGAATGTTATCGGCGATTCGTTCAGGGGAGCTACCTGGGTGTCAATTCACAACGGCGGAGGAGTAGGATGGGGAGAAGTGATAAACGGCGGTTTCGGGATGGTGCTTGACGGATCCGAAGATGCCGACCGCAGATTAAGAATGATGCTTTACTGGGATGTTAACAACGGTATTGCACGAAGAAGCTGGGCCAGAAACGACGGCGCCCTCTTTGCAATAAAACGCGCAATGCAGGATGAACCCAATCTTAAAGTTACTGTTCCGGTTATTGCTGATGATGAATTAATTGATAATCTATTTTAAATTTATATGGCAAGAGATATTGATTTCCTGGAACCTGAACATTTTGAGTTCCTTAAAACGGTTTCCATCTTTAATGAACTGACAGATGAGGAGTTAAAACATATTGCCGGGTATTTATATATTAAACAAATAGGGGAAAATGAGACGGTTTTTGCCCGCCTTTCAACTGAGCAGGTTTTATATGTTGTAAGATTTGGAAAACTTAAACTGGAACTGCCAGGTCAGGATGATAAAATTTATGAGAAGGGTGATGTGTTCGGTGAGATAACAGTCTTAAACCATCATTTCAGGTCGGGAACGATTAAAGCGGTTGATCCCTCTTTGCTTTTTTGCCTTAGCGGAAAAGATTTGTTCAACGAAAAGAAGTTTCCACCGAAGATAGCATTGAAAATAGTTGTTGAGGTGGCAAAGATTATAACACGGTATCTCACTACTGTTGAGAATACTTCAACGCATACTCTTATCGAAAACGGTGAAAATGATTATGTGGAGTTTAAATCTACTTTGCGCTATAACCTCTATACAAAAAAATTTGACAAAGAGATGGAACATGCAGCTCTTAAAACCATTGCTGCATTTATGAATTCATCAGGTGGAACTTTGATAATAGGTGTTGATGATGATAAAAATATTCTCGGACTAAAAAATGATAAATTCAAGGATGATGATAAGACTCTTTTGCACCTGACTAAACTTATTCAGGAAAGGATTGGGATGCAGCATACATCTTTTGTCAGGGCGGTGATTGAAGGAACCGACGGCAGCAAGATTTTAAGAGTTGATGTCAAACCGTCGAATGTTCCCGCCTATCTGACTCACAACAACGATGAGATTTTTTATGTGCGAACAGGCCCGGCAACCGCCCAAATGAAGGTTAGTGAAATATACTCATATATCAAATCAAGGTTTTATAATCATTAGATTTTCAACCGGGACATAAAAAAAGGCGGACAATTTGTCCGCCTTACTTTTTGTTAAGTCCGGCTATTTTGTAAGCACTAACTTTTGTTTGTAACTGTTTTCTCCGATTTTAAGATTAACGAAATACATTCCGTTATTTAATTCGCTGCCGTCAATCGAAATTGTATGTGTACCGGCTGAATAATCTTTATTTTTCAATGTATAAACAAGTTTGCCGATAGAATTGTAAACATTTACGCTAACCGTTTCGGTTTGAGAAGTAGTAAAACTAACATAAGCTGTTTCCGTAAACGGATTAGGATATATCTGAACAGAGTTATTAACGCTAATTTCATTTTCACCTGTTAATCCTATTGTAAACTCAGCACCCGACATATATCCGAAATCATATCCCTGGGCAAATATTGTACTACCGTCATAAGCAAGTTTGTAGCTTCCTGTTCCGGTTAATCCGTCACCTCCTGCATCGTAAATGGAGAAAGCATAACAACCGTCTTCATCAAGGTCAAAATATTCAATAACATATTGACCGGCATTGCTGTACGGTCCTCCGGAGTACAGAACCGTTCCGTCCGAATCTTTAAGTTCCCAGGTTGTTTCTCCCGGGTTGTCATCAAGTTTAAGTGCGAGAGCAACCGGAGACGTTACATCCATTGCATTTGTGAAAGAATTTGTTTTTGAATTATTTTGTGGGAACTGGTCTGCCTGACCGTTCGGATTCTCAAGAGTTACTTCTATTGTGTTGTTTTCAGCAGCTGAAACATCAATTGCAGGAAGGTCAACGAGTTCCGACTCAGCATTAGCCAAATTGCCTGTCCAGGAATATGTTTGTTGCGTACCGCCATTAACACTGTAAACAACATCAAAACTTGTCAGATTTAGCAAACCGTAGTTTGTAACAAGAACAGACGGCTCGATTGAGCTATTGCAAACAGCCTGAGGAACATAAACATCTTTTAACGATACATCATAATCGTTTGTTGATGCAAATTC
>CAYOZZ010000149.1:0-2146 GCA_964408535.1 uncultured Bacteroidales bacterium
ACGGATGCCGTTTCTCAAACATTGATTTCAATGGGTGTTGATGAAGGTCAGATAGCAGCAAAGTTTAAAGGAAGTATTATCTCATCCGAAATAAATCCGAAAAACTATTTGTCGGAAGCGGTTGTTTTTAAGAAGAGATAAAGCCGGCAGGAGGTAATGCCTATTTCTTTAAATTCATTTATTTTACAGGCTATTTAACAAAATTGCCATTTAACGGATTGCTGTTTCGTAAAACCCCAGCGGGGTCAATGCAACTTATGGTTAAGCCTGCTTTATGCATTATGAGTTTAATTGCACTTTTTCGATTATGCTATTGCATAATACGGGTTATAATATTGTCTTAATAAAAATTCTGTCAGCACTGTACCTGTTGAACAATATTTTGTAACTTTGTCCTCAATTAATATTAAAACGATTATAACTATGAAAAACGTTACATTTTCGATTTCATTACTCGTTGCTGTTATATTCAACAGTTTAACAGCTCAAAACATTAAAATAAAAGGAGAAAGCATTGAAGACTGGGAAACCGGTACTATGACACAATTCGACTGGCAAACAGGAGGTATGGCGAATTGGTTTATTACTGACCAGAATCCTTATGAAGGAATTTACTGTGCTCAGTCCGGCGATATTAATGATAACCAGCAATCCTGGATATCCCTGCAATATGATGTTTATTTTCAGGACACTCTGTCATTTTGGTTAAAAGTCTCCTCAGAAGCAAATTACGATTATCTCAGATTCTATATTGACAATACCGAGTTCGATTCCTGGTCAGGTGAAATTGGCTGGCAAAAGGTTAGTTTTGTTGTTCCGGAGGGTACTCATATCTTTAAATGGGAGTATGATAAAGATTATTCGGTTTCAAGTGGTGCCGATGCAGCCTGGATTGACTATATTGTTTTCCCCCCTATGGAAATTGCTGCGGGTTTTACGGCAAGCACAACACAGTCTTGTATTAACGAAACGGTTGATTTCACAGACCTTTCAGTTGGCCCGATAACAACCTGGAACTGGACTTTTGAAGGCGGACAGCCGCCGACGTCAACATTGCAGAATCCTACGGTTATGTATGCTAACGTCGGGATGTTTGATGTCGAATTAATTGTTTCGGACGGAGTAGAAGCAGATACTTTAATAATGAACGATTATATTGAAGTGAACGAAGTCCCGGCTGCACCACCGACTCCAATGGGATTAACACAGCTTTGTATGAACCCTTTTAACACAACTTACAATACAATGGGAAGTCCCGGAGCAACCGACTATATATGGTTACTTTTACCTGATGAGGCAGGTGTTTTGACAGGAAACGGAACGTCGGCTGTTGTTGACTGGAGTGACACTTTCCTTGGTGATGCGACAATACGTGTTGCAGGTATGAATTATTGCGGAGAAGGAGAGTTTTCAATGGAACTGACCGTTACAGTTTACGAAGCTCCAAATGTAACTCTTGATTTACCGGAGAGCGTATGTATCCAGGAACCGCCGTTTGAACTTACCGGTGGTAATCCGGCAGGCGGAACATATTCGGGTGACGGAGTAACAAATAATATCTTCGACCCACAGGCAGCCGGTGTTGGAACACATACAATAACATATTATTACGAAGATATTTTCGGATGTAGTAATACTGCGACTGATGACATTTATGTTGACCCCTGCACAGGTGTTGACGAAACTAGCTACAAAGACGGTATTCTTATTTATCCTAACCCCAGCAAAGGCAGCTTCACAATAAAAATCATTAATAATGATATTGTTAATATCAATATTGTAAACTCATTGAATCAAATTGTTTATTCAAAAAGCAATATTGATACAAATGGCGGTTATGTGGAAAGTCTGAATCTTGACAACCTGTCGAAAGGACTGTACTTTATTCATTTTACAGGATCAAATAAGAATGTTGTCAGGAAGATTGTGATAAATAAATAGGTTAAACCCGTCTTATGTATAGGGAATTTCTGTTCATCGCAAACCTCTCTTCCCCTGATTGGGACGAGCCTGTGCACGCCGACTTAAATCCGGGTTAAAGTTTCAGAAGAAAGGTAATCAAATTGCTATCGGATTCAAGACCCAATTTTTTACGCAAACGGTGCCTGATACTTTTAATTCCGCTTTCCGACTTAAAGGTAACGGC
>CAYOZZ010000150.1:0-5220 GCA_964408535.1 uncultured Bacteroidales bacterium
TTATGACATACTTAATTCTATGGAAATCGTAAATGAAACGAAATTTTTTAAACATATCAGATTTAAAAAGCCGATTGTAATAAAAATGGATGGGAAAAAGAGGATTGCTGTTATTACCGTGAAATAGAGTTGTTTTTTTGAAAAAACCGGATCAATTCCTTGGTGTTGATAATAGAACTGAAAACAATCCCGAACAGTTATCGGCAAGGAATAAACAGGAACAAAAGCAGTTTACGGGTTTTATGGCACTGGAGGTGGAACAAGTAGCTAATGATATAGGTTATGATTTCAGTGGGGTAGTACATCCAGAGAACGATCAATCCATATATTCAATCCGTTATGCTGAGTTTGTGGTTCCTTTGGTTAAAGCTATTCAGGAATTAAACGATAAGCTGGAAAAAGAGAACGCTGAGCTTAGAGCAAGGATTGAAAAACTGGAAAAATAATTAGCGGGTTGCAAAAACTTATACCCTGTGCGATATTATCTTTGGGAAATGTATGAACACGTTGACGGTTTGTCCGGCTATATTGCAGTTGAAGCCGACAAATAGAAATAAAACATGGCGTTTCAAAAAATAAACCGGATTGTTTGTTTCTACTCTTTTTATTAAATCTTTTCCTACTTTTGCCGACCGGTTAAATATTAATTTTATTAAAATGAAACAAACGATATTAAACATAATAGTGATTTTTATAATGGCATTAACTGTATTTGCAAAAGAAAAAGATGGTACTATGAATGAAAAGGCAATTGACAAACAAAATATGAATACCTCAGTCAAACCCGGCGATAACTTCTATGAATATGTCAACGGCGGCTGGATAAAGACTCACCCCATACCACCCGAATACAGTCAGTACGGTGCTTTTACAATTTTGTATGAGGATAATCAGGAAAAATTACGCTCGCTTATCAAAAAAGTATCTGCCGAAGAAAATGCACCGGAAGGTAGTGTGGCTCAAAAAATACGTGATTTCTACAATAGCGGTATGGATACAAGGACTATCGAAAAGCTGGGCATCAAGCCTGTACAAAAACAACTTGAGGAAATTAACAACCTGAAATCGAAGGAAGATGTAGCTTCTTATATTGCAACAATGCAGCGCAAGGGTATGACTCCGCTGTTTTATTTTTTTGCTGAAGCCGACCAGCGTAACAGTACAATGGAAATAGCAAACCTCTATCAGGGCGGCCTTGGTCTTCCCGATGTGGATTACTATCTTAATGAGGATGAGGCAAGTGCAAAGTTAAGAGATGAATATGTTGATCATCTGACAAAAATGTTCGTTTTGAAAGGTGACAAACAGGAACAAGCTGAAAAATCGGCCAAAGCCGTAATGAATTTAGAGACAAAACTTGCAAAAACCTCCTTCACACGTATTGAGCAACGTGATCCTGTCAAAAATTACAACAAAATGTCTCTTGCCGGACTTATTGAAACTGCACCGGATTTTAACTGGAGTCTGTTCTTCAAAACACTGGGACTTGAAGACCCCGGAGATATTAACGTAGGGCAGGTGAAGTTTTTTAAAGGTGTTAGTGACCTGATGAATGAAACTGATATGGAAACCTGGAAGGCCTATCTGACCTGGAATCTTCTGGATGCTTCGGCAAATTATCTGAGTGATGATTTTGTAAAACAAAATTTTGAGTTTTACGGGAAAACCCTTTCAGGACAACAGGAGATGCAGCCGCGCTGGAAACGTGTCCTTGAAGTTGTTTCAAACGGACTCGGAGAGGCTTTGGGACAACTCTATGTCGAAGAGTATTTCCCGGCTTCCTCAAAAGAGAGGATGGTTACTCTCGTTAATAACCTTCGTGCTGCTTTTGGTGACAGGATTAAACAACTCGACTGGATGACCGGAGAAACCAAAGAAAAAGCCCTGGAAAAACTGGCTTCAATAACAGTTAAAATCGGTTATCCTGACAAATGGAGAGACTACTCAAAACTCGAAATTATTCCCGGAAATTATTTCTCTAACGTTATTGCTGCAAGAGAATTCAGTTTTAACCGAAACCTAAACAAGATTGGAAAACCGGTTGACAAAACCGAATGGGGAATGACACCGCAAACAGTCAATGCATATTATAATCCTTCAAATAATGAAATTGTATTTCCGGCAGCCATATTACAACCGCCGTTCTTTAATCCCGATGCCGATGATGCTGTTAACTATGGTGCTATCGGTGTTGTAATCGGACACGAAATGACCCACGGCTTCGATGACCAGGGGAGACAATATGATAAAGACGGAAACCTGAATGACTGGTGGACTGAGGAGGATGCCAAACGTTTTAAAGCCAAAACAGATAAACTGGTTGCTCTTTATGATAATTACGTCGTGCTGGACTCGCTTCACGTTAACGGAAGCCTGACACTTGGAGAGAATATCGCCGATCTCGGCGGACTGAATATCTCGTATGAAGCTTATCAAAAATCACTCAACGGGGAAACGCCGAAGAAAATTGACGGATTCACTGCTGCCCAGCGTTTTTATATGGGATATGCGCAAGTTTGGAGGCAAAATATCAGACCAAAGGAGATGGCACGCAGGTTAAAAACCGATGTTCATAGTCCGGGTGAGGCAAGAGTAAATATCCCTCCGTTTAATATTGATTCCTTTATAAAAGCTTTTGACGTGAAAAAAGGAGACAGGCTTTTTATTAATGAGGATGAAAGGGCATATATCTGGTAGGATTAACATACCCTCTCCAACAAAAAATAAAGATAATAGTTTCTATCTATAAATGCCAGGCACATTTTACAACCAAACTTCAGGTTGAGCGAAGTCGAAACCTGACTATTTTCGTAACTCAATTCATTCATTGCTGCTCTTATGTGCCGAAGTTTCGACACAAAGCAGACCGGTACTAATCACTAAGGCAGGGCACAGAAAAGCTTTTATTTATAATCCGGCTTCCTCAATATTTTGCAAAAAGAAATCCACAGGGTTACTTGTTAGTGACAAATCCGGTGTTTTAGCCCCATAGATAAATCACCGGATTTAGCCTGTTACCGGAGGCTGAACAGTTTGTCCTTGACAACAGTCGGGATGCAATACCGAAACTTCGGTATCCAAATAATTCATTCCGACATCTGTACGGAAGGCTTGAATTATTGAGACTTAATTGTTAGTAAATCGTTTTTTTCTCCATCAACAATATGAGTAACTCCTCCTCCAAGTCCACCCCATCTTAGATAAAGGTGTAACCTGTCATTTCCGTCAAATTCCCCGCTACAATAATGTGTAGGAAAATCATATAATTTATTTTCGTTATCAATTTTAAGGATTATTGAATTGTCACTCGAATATTCAATTAATAAGTCATTATCACTATTTCCATATTTTATCTTTCCTATAAATGTTAACGAATCATGGTAATAGTACCCAATACTATCTGTATTTAATTCTGTTCTTTCAACTTTAAATTTCCAATTACCTATAAATTTGTTTCGATGGTCAAATGGTTTTTTCGTACAACTAATAATAATTATCAATCCTAACAATAACCAGCATATTTTTCTATGTTTTTTCATAATGTTTGCCAACGGCAGTCCGTCTAAAAACCTCCTGATTTTTCAATATTGATGCAAATATAAGACAATTTAAGGTGACTTTGAAAATACAGGTTATGATTTCCTGAAAAATATACCATTGTTAAACCTTCTTATTATTGCCTGTTTTTGACTTTGTACCGGCAAAAATAATAAAATAAGCGGCTCAAGGTACTTTTTGAGATCTTTTCTATCTAAAATATTCATTATCCTGCGTAGGTTGTAAGCTATGAACATAAGCCCCACATCGGCACTTGCACGTTCCGTATATTTCTTTGTTGATATGTAGCTGAAGCCCCATTGACGTTTTATCGTACCATAGGGGTGCTCTACTATGGCCTGTCGTCGTCGGTAATAGTCCTGGTTTTGTTCTATCCTTTTTTTGTTTGCGTTGATGTATTCCTGGTATTCACTGCGCTGGATACCTTTTCCATATTTGGCCTTGGTGCATTGATCTTTTACCGGGCAACTTTTGCACATTTTTGTGGTGTACCTTTTAAAATAATAAGTTCTGGCTTTGTGCAAGGTGCCGGGTGTTGTTAACCGGTTTCCCTGCGGACAAACATAATAATCCCCAGCCTCTATGTAGGTGAAGTTTTCAACGTTATACTCCGGCGTCGGTGCTTGCGAGGCAAGACCCGGAATGGCTACCAAGACTTCGATACCCAAGTCATATGCTATCTTAAATTCGCTTCCGGTATGATATCCCTTATCATATAGAGAGGTGAATTCTGTGGTGCGCAATATACTTTTAGCTCGCCTGAGCATATTGCCCATTGCCTTTGAGTCGTTGCTGTTGGTTACCTTGTAATCAATGGGAAGGTTGTTTTTGGCATCAACTGTGGTCTGTACGTTGTAGGCTACTTCGGTAATATTGTTTCGGGTGATCATATGACGGCTCTCAGGATCAGAGGTGGATATCTGTGTATCCCCACTCTCTTTCAGTTGCTTCTCCAGTTGGTTGTATTTCTCTTTATGATTGTTTTGTTTTTCTATCTCTTGTTTTATATTTTGCTTTTTATCTTTGTCTGCTCCTGAGAGTTGTTGAGTATACTCTTCTAACTTGTTTTCAATATAGGTGATATGACGGTCTATCTTTTTTTGATTGTAATTATTCTTTTTACTGTTCTGGGCCCGGAGCTTGGTACTATCTCCGGCTATAAGTTTCCCGCCTATCAGTTCAAAATTCTTTGCCAGCTCAACTGTTGCACGAAATACCTTTTTGATGGCTTTGGGATTATCTCTGCGAAAATTGGAAATCGTGTTATGATCGGGTTGAAGATTTTTTAATAGCCATATAACCTCAATGTTACGCTTGCACTCTTTTTCCAGGTCACGGGATGAACGAGTTTTGTTCAGATAACCGTAAATATACAGCTTGAGCAGGTCTGTAGGATGATAGGCCGGGCGTCCATTCTCAACGTACTCCATCTCAAAGCCATAATCCTGCATTGATAAGCTATCAACAAACAGGTCTATGAGGCGTACCTTGTTTTCTTCACCTATGAATTCATTAAGAGTGGATGGGAAAAAGTCAGGTTGGCTTCTGTCAATGCCCTGCCTGTACTGCGTTCCGGCAGGCAGGCTTTGATAAATTTCATTCCTGAAAATTATAAAACCGTTAAACATCCCGAATTAAAAATAGTAACTTCTTATTAACAGC
>CAYOZZ010000151.1:0-13720 GCA_964408535.1 uncultured Bacteroidales bacterium
TCTTCCCTCTCCTTTTTCAACATCCGTAGTTTTAACGAAGGATTGTGAGGAGAGTTCCGATAGCCATCGGAAAGGGTGAGGTGATATTACTATTCCATTATTATCAATGAATAAAAATATGAATTCTTCTATTTTATTTACCCCTCACCTTTTTCCGATAGCCATCGGAACTCCCAATGGGAGAGGAAGGAGCGGAGGAGTGGCACCTTTATCCTCTCCTTATGGGAGAGGAAAGAGCCGTGGAGTGGCACCTTAATCCATTCTCTATAGGAGAGGAAAGAGCTGTGAAGTGACACTATGGGCGTATCTAACCATAGACCTTATCCCATACCGGCTTCCTTGCCATAACCTTAAACCTTAATTGGTGTAAATTCGTGAAATTCGTGGGCTCTCTCCTTGTTGCCCCTCTAAATCTCCCCTGCTGGGGAGACTATTGAAATGATAGTCCGTTTTAGGATACTTTCTCGTTATTCCGGCAAGCTATTTTAAAATGCACTCATTCGTGAACCTTTGAGCCTTAGTGTCTTCGTGGCATTCTTTATAGTTTTCCAAAAGCTGATATTTTGATTTTTTGCCACAAAGGCACCAAGACACTAAGAAACACAAAAAACACATCACTCAGGGATATTCTTACCCGGCTTTAAACATTTATTAGTGTTAATTCGTGAAATTTGTGGGCTCTCTCCTTATTGCCCCTTTAGATCTCCTTCGTACTGTTCGGGATTTCCGAATCCCGAACTAAATATATTCAGGATTTGTAATCCTGAATACAACAATACATATTTTGGGAGTAATGCGTATGACGTAGCTTGCGAAGTCTGATTTATCCCGCCTAAATTATTAATTCAATAATTTATAAAACTCTATATGGCGGGTTGAATATAAAAAAAGTTCCCCACAAAATGATGTGGGGAACTTTTTCAGGATAGTTTGCGAAGATGTTATTTGTTATTCCGGAATTTTGCTTTCTTCTCCGGAGTTTTCCATTATAAATTCATTTTTGTCGGTGTTGTCGGTTTGTGCGTCGAGGTTTGAGTCGGATGTGGTATAATTCAGAGTGCCGGCAAAGTTGTTCCAGACGGTTTTGTCAACCTGATTTATTTGGCCGTCACTGTTTGAGTCGCCGCCAATCATCACAAAAGTACCGTTAACATTTTTCATACCCGATTCATAAGATAATCCGGTATTAAAATTACAGGTATAAATACCGTTAGTTTTAATTACCGGTTGTGACGACATTATTCCGAGATGATTTCTATGGTAAACCGCTACAAACAGGTTTTCATTAATACCGGTATTAAATACCGGATTTGAAGTAAAGTCTTCGGTTGTAACCGAACCGTCGGCATGTAGTAATGCGGCTTTTCTTGCTACAACGGTTGACGGGACGGCTGACGACGCATCCGGGGCATCGCGTAATTCAATCAGTATCCAGTCAACAATATCAGCGGGCATAAATTCCACTGTTTCATTACCCTGGTAAAACCATGGTGCTGCATTATAGGGTTGTGAAAACGGCAATATACCATAATTAACAAGTCCGCTTTCCATTGATGTACCGTTAAAAGGGCCTTCAAGATTAACCGTTATAGCAAGTTCTGTCCGGGTTTCCGGTAAATCCGACACCCATAATCCTCTGCCGAAAGTAGCTGCATATAATTTACTGTTTTCCGGATTTACATCATCATAATATATTTCCAGTTCCGTAACAACGACATTCGGTAGTCCGTTGCTGAACAATTCCCAGTTTTCGTTTCCGGTACGTACGTAAATACCGCAGTCAGTACCTGCATAAAGCTCGTTCACCGATGTGTTTTGACGGTTTTGAACAACAGACATAACAGGCAGATGGGGCAATCCTGCCGAGATATCCGTCCAGGTTGCTCCACCGTCAACAGTTTCGAAAACACCATATTCATTATACTCACCCATAGCCACCCACAAAGTATTAGGGTCGTTATGTTTGACAGTTAAATATGTTATATACGATTGACTGACGGGCAAAGTACCGGTAATATTTTGCCAGTTCTGTCCGCCGTCTGTCGTTTTGTACAACTTCATAAGCGAGCTGCAATAGATTATATCTGAGTTACTATTTGCAACTGCAATAGCTCGTAATTTTTCGGAAGTGTCGTTTTCAAAATTTGATATTTGTGACCATGAGTTACCCTGATCATCTGACTTCCAAAGTTCGGAATTACCGAGATAGATAGTGTTATGGTCTGACGGGTCTAAAGTATAAGGTGTAACCCAGGCTCCGCCTCCCGAAATCTGTCCTGCAATATAACTGTATGTTGCCCAGTTATTTGTGGTTTTATACAGCTTTCCATTCGGCTGACAGGCATATTGCGTGTTACTTTCGGTAAAATCAATAACAGACTCCATACCGTCGCCCGGGAAAATATCAAACCATACATTATCCTGCAAACTTTTCGTTCCGTTATCCTGCAATCCGGTATTTATCATTCCGGGATAAGTCGCCGACACACTTAACCTGTACATTTGGCTGACAGCAATTCCGCTGCCTATATAATTCCAGGTTGCACCGCCGTCAGGAGTTTTATAAATACCTCCGTCATTTCCTTCAAACAGAACCGAAGATCCGTTTTGGAATTCCAGACAGTGTTTATCGGCATGAACTACCGGTGCATTACAGAATGATTCGTCTTTCCAAAAATTCGACAAATCCCAATTGTTTCCTCCGTCAACAGATTTCCAGGTCGAGATACCACCGATATAAACAACATCTGCATTATTCGGGTCGGAAGCAATTGCAAGGTCGTAAACTCCCTGTCCTAAAGGTGTTGCGCCGTGGCAGTTCCATCCGAGCAGATTATGAGTGGGTAACGATCCGTCGAAAACCAATGAAAAAGTAAGTCCGCTGTTATTTGACCGGTAAATACCTTTCAAATCTCCTGCCAGTTCGGAGACAACGGCATAAACCCGTGACGGATCATCAGGTGTAACGGCTAATTCAACCCTGTTGCTGTTGATAAACTGTTTGACGGTTGTCCAGTTTAAGCCGCCGTCAGTCGAACGGTAAATTTTAGAAGGGATATAGCGTTTTTCGGATGTAGCATACATTATTTGAGGATCGCCCGGTTTAAATTCCACATCTGAAAAAGCGAAGTTTGTAAGATATGTCCAGTTGTTGCCGGCATCACTGCTGATGTAAAAACCGTTAGATGTAGCGGCATATAAAATATTCGAGTTATTCGGATGTTTTAGCAAACGGTTAATTCTCAACTTCATATCCGTTGTAAATGACAATCCGGTTGCCTGCCACGTGGCACCTCCGTCAACCGATTTCAAAACACCGACCGAATTATTGTCGTTTACCTGGCCGGCGCCGACACCGGTCAGGCTACCCATATCTCTGTCACCGGTGGCGATATATATTGTTTCGGTACTTCCGTTTGGAATTACAATGATATCGCTGACACCGAGCACCGGATTATTATCGGTAAGAGGTATCCAGGAGCTGCCGCCGTCGGAGGTTTTCCAGAGTCCGCCTGAAGGAGAGCCGGCATAGATTATATTATTGTCATTCGGATGAAAGGAAATGCAATTGATTCTGCCGAGTCCGGGATATCCGCCGGGCGATTCAAAAGGACCTATATTAGCCCAGTTTGCCTGATCATCGGTCATCCCTTTCATATTTGCTTTATACTTTTCAAACTCTATCCACGCAGTAGTTTTCGGAAATTCGCCCGTAACCGGGTCAACTCTCGTTTCCCAAAACCATTCCCAGCGTTTAAACTGTTTCCAGCCCGGGGCTTTTATTTTATCACCGTTTGAATCATAATAATACCCGTTGTCAATATTATAAGGTTCCCAGTAATCGTTAAATGCTTTCCGGATTTCAAAAAATGTCGGATTTTCTCCTAAATCGTTTGTTATAAAATATCCTGCCGGCTTTTGCGAAAATCCGGCCATTGTGAGGCTGATGATCAGAACAAAAACAGATGTTTTCATATTAAATAGTTTTTTGATTATTGTAATATTAATGTGCTATCCATACTTTTTGCTTTGCAACCGTTCTGTTTTCCGAAATAACCGAAACAACGTAGATACCACCGGGCAGATGCGAGACGGGTATTCGTACATCTTTTTGATTTTCAATTTTTTTATTGATTAATGTCATACCGAGCATATCGGTAAAAGATATTCTTACATCTTTTATATTTTTTTCAAATTCTATATTAACAAAATCAAAAGCGGGATTCGGATAACATTTTAATCCGATGTTATAATCGTTCTCAACAATAGTTGCAGGTGAATAATCGAGTGTCAGGTCATCAACTTTCATAACACTTCCGGGGTGATAAGTATCGGCTGATGCCGAAAGGAGAATATACATTGTGTCCGCGTCATCTTCCGTAAAATACTGAATAGGAAGATCGAATGAAGTATAGCCTGTTGTAGTCTGTGAAGTAAAGAAAATACCACCTCCGATCGAATCAAGGTCCTGCTCCGCTTCATTCCATTTAAACATACCGGCAACAATAACCATAGTATCATTATTAACCGGATTATACTTATAGAAGCCTTTCAAATGATAAGGCCTTCCCTCAACGGCAATACCCATTTCAAGAGTATAACTTAATGAGGCGGGGTCAACTTCAATAGTACCGGTAAAAGCAAATCCCGGAATAACTCCAAAGAGAGGATCGTAAATTGTTTCGACTTGTGCCGCATAATTACCCGAATGCGAGTCGGTTGTCTGCGAAAAAGTATGAATGTGCAGAAAGTTGCCGTCGTAATTCATACCGTCCCAGTAAGGGATATGATATTCATCGGTCCAGTTTTCAAAATCCCCGTTCGGAATAGTTGTTTGTGCATTTGTTAAGCCTGCAAACAAAAATGTACTTAAAACTAATAATGTGTAAACGTTTTTCATAATATTATTTTTTAAATGATTAATAAATGTTGATTTTCGACAAATAGATATTTTTATCTGACACGAATCTTATAAGATAAATACCGGCAGGTTTATCCGACAAGTCAATTCTGACCATATCTCCTTCGGTTTGTTTGCTTTGTTCGGATAATTCAATACGGTTTCCCGTAATATTAAAAACGGAAATATCAAAACCGGTTTTCCCCTGTTCGTCAATTTTTATGGAAATTATTCCATCGGACGGATTGGGAAATGCATTTACCTTTTTAATCGGCGTGTTATAATTGCTTACAAAAGCAATATCGGAAAAATCGGTCGCGTCGGACATTTTAGTATCAAAACCGTCTCCGCTGCCACCGTTAAAGGTTTGTCCGTTCAATATACCTGTTAACATTACGAATGTTAAAATCACGGTTACTTTGATTATTTCTGCTGATTTCATAATATTTATAATTTATAATGATTAATTACTTCTGCTTCTTACACATCTGAATCCCTGTAATTCTTTAGGGTTAAAATCGGCATAGGCGGCGAGAACCCTGTACGAAATAGCCATTGCTTCACCCCACGAAAAAAAGGAACCGCCTCTGTAACCGAAACCATCCATTTCGCTGTAAATCCACAATGGCCATCCTTCCGTATTAGCTTCGCCATGCTTCCCGAGATATCCGTCTCCGTTTAAACCGGTAAAGGCTCTGCCTTGTGGGGTGCCTAATGTTATGCATGTCTCATTCAGGTTTCCGAGCATTTCCATAACACCGTAATAGGTTGCCCCTGTTTCCATCATAGTTTTGTTAACGGCAGAATTGGCGAATATACCGCAACGAAGCGGACCTTCAAAAAAAGCATTGTTATTGTAAAACATAACTTCTGTGAAATTTAAGTTAGGTGCTTGTACAGCAGGGTTTGATATCCGTTCGGCTTCGGTTCCGAATGCTTCAAGCTGATAATCATATCCGTAAATAGGCCAGCTTTCTTCGCCACTTCCCCAGGGATACACATTCGACTGAGCTGAGGCTGGGCCCCGGCAGGCTTTTTCAAATTCAAGTTCGGTCATTGGTCGTAATGCCGCCCAGTCGGCATAGGCTGAACCATCGCACCAGCTAATAAAATTACAGGCAACCTCAGGAGTCTCGGCATAAAAGCCCGGATAACTCCCTGTAATCGAATAGCGTGTTATCCCGTAATTTTCTTCATGGTATCTGTAAAAAGCATATCCCGCAGGAATATTGTTGAGGAATGCTGCATATTGCCCCTGACTTATTTCATATTTCATAATATAAAATCCTTTGTAACCGGTAGGATAGAGAGGGTTGTCAATCTGTCCGTCGCCGTCCGTATCAATTCCGCCAGGACCTGAAATCATTAATCCGGCCTCAAGGAGTTCGTCACCTGCATTCGGGTCTGTTCCCGATTGCTTGATTATTACCGGGTTATCACTAATAAGCACCGGTCCGGTATTTGTATTGTCAATAAATGTATAAACCGAACCGCCTCCGTAAATATTGTCGAAATCACCTACCGTAAAATCTCCTTCGGGAATATATACCATCTCTATTCCGAAGGCCGAAACACGCACATTTACAGCAGTATCGCTTACACTATCTTCCCCGTATCTCCATAACAAATCAACCGTTGCTGTGAAATAGGCTGTATTACCTGACGATGAAGGAATTATAAACACCCCTTTGCCGTCGGATACGGTTTCCACGGATCCTGAGGTAATTATAAAATCGTCTTCTTCGCTGCTTAAAGTTGCGTGATGCCAGTCACTGTTATCAATACTGTATTTTAAAAAAAGCCATACCGCATCGTGGTTTCCTCCGTTATTATCATTATTCCAGTAATTCTCCCAGGTAAGCTCCACACTTACCGTTACCGTATGATTTTCAGCATTGAGACTGTTTAACGAAACGTTGAGAATTTGAAAGTCATTCGCCTTTAAACCTGTTGTTAAAAGCAAAAAACCGATGATTGCAATTGTTAAATTTGTATAAGTTTTCATTTTCATAGAATTAATGTTAATATTTAAGCTGCAAAGTTTTGTTTTACTATTTTTGTCATATTTCAATTTTGATATTTGTATTTCAAAAACAGAAAAGGTAACCTTCGGATAAAAAAATTTTTCCGGTTACCTTTTAAATGAAAAATATACTTATAGATGAAAATTCTTTACAGCGATAAAAAAATAGTGTCGGACTTGCGGAGCGGCGACAAGCTGAAAGTCAACAATACATTGCACTATTTATATAAAAGTTATTATAGAATGGCGGTTAACGTAATAAAGACGAACAGTGGAAATGAATATGAAGCGGCGGACGTTTTTCAGGACGCACTGATAAGTTTTTACGAAAGCGTACAAAGAGAGAAATTCAGAGGCGACTCGTCAATAAAAACCTATTTGTACTCAACCGTCAGGAATTTGTGGTTAACAAGGCTTAAAAAGAGTAACAGGATGGTTGATATTGAAAATCAATATAATAATGTTGTGACGGCTATTACCGATAAGGATAACTTTGATGATGAACAACCGGAAACTCTTCTGAAACGTATTATTGATAAAACCGGGGAGCAATGTAAAGAACTTTTGAGACTTTATTATTACGAGAACAGATCAATGAAAGAGATAACCGCATTGATGAATTTCAGTAATGAAAACTCAACAAAGACACAAAAATACAAATGTATGAAAAAGCTAATCGGTTATCTTGATACACACCCGGAATTAAAAAAATCGTTACTTGAAAGAAATTAAATTTAAGATATTATGAAAGAAAATGAACTGTTTGAAAAAATAGAACTGTTTTTACAGGGAAAACTTGACGATAACGAACATAAATTATTTAAAAAGCAAATCGAGACGGATAACGAACTTGCCCGGAAAGTTGAAACATATAAGTCGGCAATAAAAGGTATTGAAATTTCGGAACGGGCCGAACTGAAAAAAACACTGCAAAATATTCACAGGGAATATATTGACAGCCGGAAACAGAGAAATTATAATACGGTTTTAAAAATTGCAGCCGTATTTATCGGATTTGTTTTACTGTCGTCTCCCTTTATTTATAAGTATATTACCGGAGGAACATCAACCGAAAAACTATTTGCTGAAAATTTCAGTCCCTATCCCGATTTAATCAGCCAAAGGAGCGAAACCACCTCGAACGTAATGCTTCTTGAAGCTATGAGTTATTATAAAAACGGCGAGTATGAAAATGCTTCGGTTCTTTTTAACGAACTATTATCGCACGGGTATGAAACCGACACATTGCTTATGTTCTACAACGGAATCAGCATTCTCGGTGCAGACCACCCCGACAGTGCCATAACCCAATTTAATAAACTGATTGATACCAAAAGCAGTTTCAGTGAAAGTGCAAAATGGTATAAAGCTCTGGCATTGATAGAAAGCGAACGTATTGATGAAGCCGAAAAGCTCCTAACCACAATCGTTCAGTCTAAAAGTTATAACTTTACAAAAGCTGAAAAGCTGATTAAAAAAATAGAAAAATTAAAAGACAAATAACATTCTTGCATTTTTCGGCAAATAGTTTCCTGTATCCATCCAAATCTGAATATATCCGTTACAAAAAAATATCTTTTCAGGTTACCTTTTTCAGTTTTTATATACAAATAGATATAAAAACAATAAAACTTAATAATTATGAAAACAAGTATAATAACAACAATCGCAACTCTGATACTTTTTGCCGGAATTTCACAAACGCAAGCTGTTTTACCCTGTGCAAACCTTTACACCCTTTCAGGGACAAAAATTTCGACGGAAGAAATCGAAAAGGATTCTGCTCTCACCATTCTGTTCTTCTGGAATACCGATAATTACAAATGCAGGGAGGATGTTTTGGAACTGAATGATTTTTATGTTGAAGAACTTAAAAATAAAAATATCAGGATAATTGCAGTTTGTACGGGTAATGCCTGGGATGCCGGACATATCGGCACTTTCGTTTCGGGACATAATATTGCATTTGAAGTGTATATTGACAAAAACAGTGATTTCAGAAGAGCTATGAGTGTACCGGTGGTTCCTTTTACTATGATTATCAACGATGAGGCTGAAAGCTATAGCTCATATCTCGGTTATAATCCTGCTATTGAAGATTTATTGGGTAACGAATTTAAGGAGTATCTGGCCTCAAACCGGAATTAACAAAACAAAAAGAGGCGCAAAGATAACTTTAAAATCTTTGCGCTTTATTTCTAACCTTATAATAAGCGAAAGAAAAGGACAGAAGCAGCAACAGCAGACCGGTATATGTTATCCAATTATGTTTTTTATGAATTTTCAGAGGTTTTGTATTACCAATTTGAATAAAATCCGCCCAAAAAAACGGATTGGCAAGTACTTCATCCGAGTTGTTTATAAAATCGAGTTTAGCATAACGAAGAGCCTCATTCTTATCTTTCCCTTGCTCAAGATATTTATAAAATGATGTCATTAATATTCCGGTAGAAAAATCGTTTACGTTCCATAAACTGATAACTAACGATGGCACTCCTGCATACAAAAATCCTCTCGCCATTGTCATCATACCTTCGCCTTTGTGAAGTTTCCCAAAGCCCGTTTTGCAAGCACTTAAAACGGCAAGATCGGCGTTCAGCCTCATATTAAACAACTCGTAAGTATAAAGATTACCGTCCTCTTTGCATACTGAGTCATCTTCAAATACAAGATGGGAGAACATAGGATTTTCATTATCAATAATGCCGTGCGTTGCAAGATGGATAACACAATAATCCGCAGCAGATGTTTTAAAAGAACATTCAGTTGCCTGTTTGTCAATAAAAATATCTCCGTCAATTATTTCCGAAATATTTTCAACCTCGTCAATTACTCCAATTAATTCGGCCATATCGCTATTCCTTGTTCGCATTCTGTTAATTGTTTTCCGGTCATACTGATAATTCGACTTTTTGAATGACGCTGCATATGCAAGCAGCCCTTTACATCCGGTACTTGAATCTTTCATCATAGCTTTTGCATACAACAAAGATGAATAATTATATGTGGCAGAGTTTTTTAATATCAAATAGGGAAGCTCTTTATATGATGTTTTACCGTTTTCACCTGTTTCGGTTACCAGTGCTTCGAATGGAATAAATGAGAGTATTCCGTCGGGAATAATTATTAAATCCTTCTGTTTATAGTTTATCTGTACAGGCTGAATAAGTATTCGGTACAGGTAATAAGAGGTTTGAATATATGTTTTCGTTAATTCATTTTTATTGACATTTTCAGCAGTTGCAGAAAGCAATTTATAGAAATTACCGACTCTGTTAAAAAAAACACTGTCAACTGAAAGCCGGATAACATTAAAACGGTTTTTTGATATGATAAAAGTAAATAATTTGGATTGGGTTAAAAAATATTCGAGAATAACATTGTTGTCACTTAAAACACTCTGTATTTCAGGTACTTTCATAACCTGTTCGGAATATTTGATTTTATAATACGAAGGGAAATCCTTTTCAATTTTTTTAATTAAACTGTTTAACTCAAATTTCAGATTAAATATTTCAATCTCTTTTTGTTTATTCCAACCGGCATCTTTCTTATTTCCAGTGGAATATATCTTTTCCCTGATTTCAGCAATTTTGATTTTCAGCAATTTTTCTCTCGTCAGAATTGAATCCGGTATCTTAGCAAATACCTTTGCTTCGTTCTCTCTGATCCGGTCGGCCAAAATATTTGCCTTACTCTGTTCGGCATATCCGAAAGCCTGACTTTTGTACTTTTCGTCACCTGTAATTTGCAACAACTCCAATACGATTTCAATAGCATCCTCGTAATACTTTCGTGAATTATTCAATAAGAATAACTTACTGTTTTCACCGGTATAAAATTTTCTGATATTCCCGAGTATTTTAATTATTAGCTCATAAGTGTTCAGTGATGCTGTAAGATATTCCAATTTCCGGTTGTTATTATTGTACAAGTTTCTCAGTAAATCCGCTTTTAACCCGAAAAGTTTAATAATATTAAGGTCATAAACAATATCAATTTCAGGATTTACCAAAACATTAGTATCATTAAAATTGTCCGTTACAAGCATAAGAGCCGATTGTATATATTCAAGTGATTTATATTGCATCCCATAATTCATTGTAAGAGAGGCAATACCTATTGAGGATAAAACAATACCGACCCTGTCGTCAGTTTCGATTCTTAATCTGAGCGCTTCTTTGAAATAATCACTACTTTTTTTAAAATTATCATTTATGGAATATAGCTCACCGAGATTATTTAATGAACTGGCAATAAGCTCTTTGTCTCCGATAGTGCGTTTGATTTCAAGCGACTTTTCAAGATATTGAAATGCAGAGTCGTATTGCCCTTTAATTTTATACACAACCCCGATATTATTAAGGGTCTGGGCTATTCCGGGTTTATCGTTAATTTCATATCTTTTTTTAAGTGATTTATGAAAAAATGAAAGTCCCTGTACAAGTTCACCTTTTTTACAATAAACTAATCCGATATTATTTAACGAATTGCCTATTAGTAATTTATCGTTTATCTCTTCTCTGAGTTGCAATGACTTTTTATAGTAATCAAGTGCTTTGTCAAAATCGCCTGTGGTTTTAAAAGCTCCTCCGAGTAAATTCAGTGCTATCGCCTCCTCATATTTACTTCCGAGAGACTTTGCAAGTTCGAGATATTTATTTGCAAATTCGATGACTCTTTCAGGTGATTTTCTCATTAGTTCAATAGCCAAACGCCTGTATGTATCAGCCTTTGCCGAATCGGTCATACTATTCCATACAGGGCTTACCGTTACTTGTTCAAGACTGTCGGTTACACTGCAGTAAATATTCAATGAAGTCAAAAGCAACAGTAAGAAACAGATATATCTCAGACGGTTTTTCATTTATGCCGTAAAAGTATAAAAACGTAAAAAATCATTATGAGTTTCACGAACTAACACAGATTTTCATATAAATCAAGTCCCCTAAATTGCAAATAATGGCTTTAGCGCATAAAAAGCGAAGGATGAGGTATTTAGTATAAATAACATTGGTTTTATTATTAATTTATAGGGCATAACGAGATATTATTACGTAATTAAGGAATGAATATAAACATATTGATAAAAGGCAATATCAAAATCATCCTATCCTTCGACAAAGATTATAAACAAAACTTCATCACTATTCGCAGAAGGGGAAAAAATGTTATAGAGCAAATTGAATTCTACCCTTCTTCAACGTCTTAAATTTAGGGGTGGTCTGGATATATGAAAATCTGTGTGCATAAGAAAACCGGCTGTTCTTTGTTTATGTTTTTTTCTGTTACTTTTCCTTAATGAAAAGTAACCAAAAATGACATTAATTATTTTGGACCAGCTTTTAACTAACCCAATTATTGAAATTATAAAACTTATTGGCGGACTTGCTGGAATTGCAGCCCTAATTTGGAAGTTTTATGATATTCGAAAGCAATATATTAAATTAAAAATAGAAGTTCAGCAAGATGACCGTGGAATATTAGTTTTGACAAAAATAGAAAACCCAAATATTTCAAAAAAAATGATTAATAATGCATTATTAATTATTACACCAGAGAAACAAAATATTCTTACAGCAATAAATGAAATGATACCTCAGGAGCATTCTATTGAAAATATATCAGACTTATTTGATTACAAACCCGATGAACCATTGTATGTTAATGACGAATATGCAATTCTGCCACTAAAGTATTTCTATGATGGAATTGAGAATATCCATATTGCAGATGAAACGATAACATATAGAAGTTCAATAGATGCTTCAAAGTTTAAAAAGGGATATTATTCTGTTAGATTTTATGTTTATTGTGAAAACCGTTATCCAAGATCATCACAAGACTTGTTTGTAATTAATTAGACTGTAATGAAAAAAACGCAGCGAACATTCAGGTACATTTGGTTTTTGACGACACACAATCCAAACCCTGAAAAACCAAAAGAGTTTAAATTGGGGCAGACGCAAGAAATAAGAAAATAACGAATAAATATGTTATTTTTGCATTATTGACTTAAATACTTATCAAAAACAATGGAATATGAAAAGAATTGTATTGATAATCTTAAGTTTAATTATTTTTGCCTTCACCACCGGCGACTCAAAAAGCGAATACATCCTGCCACTGAGGGCAAACTCCGTTTGCTCTGCCGACATTGACCTGGACGGGGACAACGATATTGTGGTGGGGCATAATCGTTCATGGCAAGCTACAACTGCAACAATATCAATTCTTAAGAATATGAATAGTGGTATTTTTAATATTGAAGATACTTCTAAATCGTACAGCGGTTATCAACCTAACATTTTTGCTGTTAAAATAAATAGTGATGATTTTCCAGATATTGTATCATTTTATACCGATTTCTCCACCGGTGTAGCTGAAAGGTATATTAGAATTTGGTATAACGACTCTGGCGCTTTTTTTTCTACCTATTCTGATTTTAACTTAAACAATTCTGTGACAATTGGTTTGATTAATTACGGTGATATTAACGGAGATACGTATATTGATATAGTAGTAGCCTCAAATGGTGGAAAGTTCTGGGGAGTATTGTACAACGATGGCACAGGCAACTTCACCGAACCGGAATATTATAATACTGACCTGAACCCCAATGACTTGGCAGTAGGCGATATTGACGGCAACGGAAGGGACGACATTGCAATTGCAGGTTCGGACACCGAAATATGGTACAGTTTTGAAACAGGTTTTGAAAAATTTACTTTTTCAGGTTACGAACATAGTATTAACCTGAACGATATGGACAATGACGGGGATTTGGACGTAATAAC
>CAYOZZ010000152.1:0-5947 GCA_964408535.1 uncultured Bacteroidales bacterium
ATATTTCCGGTTTTGCAGTCAAAAGCTTCTGTTTCGGACAGAGCAAATATACGATTTTTCTTAAAAACAAATATTTTCTCCGGGGTAAATGAAAAATCAAAAAAGCTTAGCATTGCCGCAAAGAGGCCAAGAGCCGGTTGGGATGAAGCGCACCTCTTTAAACTGCTTAATTTTATGTGTGCGTTTGCCCTGATTTTTTATGATAGAGAGGCCATAATCTATAAATAAAGATAGTGATGTTTCAATCGTTATTCAAATCTACTTCTTTCCTGCCACCGCCAGAATCGTTCCGAGAGCGATACCGAGAAGAGCGGCAAATAACACCTGAACATCTGCCGGCAGAAGAAATGTAATTGTATGGGCAGGTATCCAGAAAAAGGGAATTGTCTTTTTAAAAACAAAGTTCCACATCACATCCCAGTTCATTCCGCCGAGTATTTTGTCAAAATGAACGGGTGTAAAAAAGCCTTTCATCGTACCGCCGTTACTCACTATGTGAATATCCGACATTTTATGAAAAGTCATCATTACCGGAGCATAGATAATGTTCATCGCGACACTAATTGAGAAAGCGACAAACAGTTTTGTAACCGTGAACCCTTCTTTCATTGCAGTTGTTGCACCACCGAGACCCATATAGTCCAGAAATGCCGGCGTTCCGGTTGCAAAGATTATGAAAGCAAGCTTTATTGTCAATCCGATACCCCCCCAGACAAGTGCGCGCGGCCACACTCCGAAACCGGGTTGATAATATGCTCCTGTCTTTATACGCAGCCCGATCAGTTCACCGAGAGTGGCAAGCACCGCAAACTTCAGAAAGGCCATTATCATTCCGTGGTCGTGATTAAAATCCTTGTAAAAGTTATAAACGTCCTTACTGACAAAAAACGGAAGGAAGAGCAAAACCACCGCACCCCAGAAATAGAAATCCTGCTTTTTCACAATTATCAATTCTTAGTATTAAATTCCGGGTCAAAAGTAAGGAATTTTTCAGTTTGGTTAATGATTGTATTTGGGATTTCGACTTCGCTCAATAAGATTTGAGTTGTCCGTCATTCAGTACTCAGTCCGTTTCACTGCGAGCGGGGTTAAACAATTCACCGGTTAAAACGTTTATCTTCAAATACATTTTTGAACAAACCTATGGGAAAATCATCACAAGACGTAAAAAGTACCGGTAAAGAATATATTGAAGAGGTTTTAAGAGATTACCGCATTGCAAACGAAAGCCGGCAGGTGAGTCTGCTCGGGCGCAGGGAGGTGCTGACGGGCAAAGCCAAATTCGGCATTTTCGGTGACGGGAAAGAGATTCCGCAGCTTGCTATGGCAAAGGTTTTCAGGGAAGGCGACTGGCGTTCGGGATACTACCGCGACCAGACTTTTATGTTTGCAGCCGGACTGATGTCGCTCGAAGAGTTTTTTGCCCAGCTTTATGGTGATACGGATGAAAAATTCAATCCTCAGGCTGCCGGGCGGCTGATGAATAACCACTTCTCGACAAAAACAATTGATAAAAACGGTGAGTGGTTAGACCTGACCAAACGTAAGAACTCATCTGCCGACATTTCCCCAACTGCCGGACAGATGCCACGCCTTCTCGGGCTTGCACTGGCCTCCAAAATCTTCAGGGAACATCCCGACACAAAAGAGTTCAAAAAGTTCACCGTCAACGGAAACGAAGTTGCTTTCGGCACTATTGGCGACTCCTCAACATCCGAAGGCTATTTCTTCGAAACACTGAATGCTGCCGGAGTTTTGCAGGTTCCCCTTGCAATGTCAATCTGGGACGACGGTTACGGCATATCTGTTCCAAGGAAATACCAGACCATAAAAAGCAGTATTTCCGAAGCACTGAAAGGTTTTATAAAAGATGATGAAAATGACGGTTTTATGCTCTATAAAGCCAAAGGCTGGGATTACGAAGGTTTGTGCAAAATTTATGAAGAAGGAATAAACGTCTGTCGCGAAAAACATATTCCCGTAATTTTTCACATCACGGAAGTCACACAACCTCAGGGACATTCAACATCCGGCTCTCACGAAAGATATAAATCCAAGGAACGGTTGGAATGGGAAAAAGAGTTTGACGGGATTAAAAAAATGCGGGAGTGGATTATAAAAGAGAAAATTGCAACTGCCGAAACACTTGACAAAATAGAATCCGAAGCGATTGCAAGAGCTAAAGAGGCAAGAAAAAATGCCTGGAACAACTATATCCGCCCCTTGAAAAAGAAACGAGACGATTTTATCAAAATGGTTGACGTTACTACCTGTAATTGCGCTCAGACATCCCAGATTGAGACCATTAAGAAAAACTTAAAGATGGTTGCCGACCCTATCAGAAAAGATATCATATCTTCGGCAAGACAAATTTTAAGACTTATTTGTGATGAGTGCAGTAATCCGAAAAACTCGTTAAAAAAGAATGTAACAGCCTGGTTAAAAGAGGAGCTCAAAGATGACAAAGAGCGTTATAACTCTTATCTGTTCAGCCGTTCGGCACACTCGGCGATGAATATAAAAGCGGAGAAGCCGAAATATGATGAAAATAGTGAGATGGTACCTGGAAGGTTGATTTTAAACAGGAATTTCGACTTTCTTTTCGGTAAACATCCCGAACTGGTCGCTTTTGGTGAGGATGTGGGATTTATCGGCGGAGTTAATCAAACTTATGAAGGATTGCAAAAAAAGTACGGAGAAAACAGGGTTTTTGATACAGGCATCAGGGAGGCAACCATCATTGGTCAGGGACTTGGAATGGCAATGCGCGGACTCAGGCCTATTTCCGAAATTCAATATTTCGACTACCTGCTCTATGGATTGCAGGTTTTGAGTGATGACCTTGCAACCTTGCAGTACAGAACGAAAGGCGGACAAAAGGCACCTCTTATAGTCAGTACCCGCGGGCACAGACTGGAGGGAATATGGCATTCAGGCTCACCGCTGAGTATGGTGATTAATTCAATAAGGGGTGTGAATGTCTGTGTTCCGCGTAATATGACACAGGCAGCAGGATTTTATAATCTCTTCCTCGAATCGGACGACCCGGCTCTTATCATTGAACCCCTGAACGCATACAGACTCAGGGAAAAGATGCCGTCAAATATCGGTGAATTCAAAACTCCTGTCGGTGTACCGGAAGTTCTTCAGCAGGGAAACGATATTACGATTGTAACTTACGGTTCTTGTGTCAGGATTGCCGAGGATGCAGTCAAACAACTAAGGGATTTCAGCATCTCGGTGGAACTGATTGATGTACAGACACTTTTGCCCTTCGACATAAACCATACAATTGTGGAATCACTAAAAAAGACCAATAAAATCGTATTTTTTGATGAAGATGTTCCGGGAGGGGCAACGGCTTTTATGATGCAAAAGGTTATTGAGGAGCAGGGCGGTTACTATCATCTTGATTCGGAACCCCGTACTGTCACCGCAAAAGAGCACAGGGCGGCATACAGTACGGACGGAGATTATTTCTCGAACCCCAATGCCGAAGATGTCTTTGAAACAGTCTATAATATGATGCATGAGGATAATCCCGGGAAGTACCCGAAGATTTTTTAACCCGAAAGAAAGATTTGAGAAACCGTCATAAACCCAAACGACATTCCTGTATCACCGGTTCCACCAATTTAAACTATTTTTGCATCCTGAGTTGTTTTCAAAATGGAAATTAAAAACAGGATAAAACCGGATTATATTCTCCTTGCAGTGATATTGATCATTGGCAGCCTGTTACGTTTTTATCACTATTCACAAATTCCGTTTACTTATGACGAGTTCAGTGCCTTTTTCCGTACGGGATTCGACAATTTCAGAGACCTTATTGAGTTTGGGGTAAAAACAACAGACACACATCCGGCAGGAGTTCAGGTTTTTATGTACTACTGGATAAAATGGTTCGGCACGTCTGAACCGGTAGTGAAACTTCCTTTCACATTAATGGGAATTGCATCCGTATTTCTTTCGTATAAAGTTGCATCCAGGTGGTTTAACGGTACGGTCGGCATTATTACTGCTACATATATCGCCGTTATTCAGTACACGGTAATGTACAGCGTAATAGCAAGGCCTTACGCAAGCGGAATGTTCCTTGCACTTCTGATGGTAATGCTTTGGACAAATACGGTTTTCAATCGCGGCAAAAATTATTATTGGTTTCTTGCTGGTTATATTATTGTAAGTGCAATGAATGCTTACAACCATCATTTCAGTCTTTTGCTGGCAGCGATGGTCGGATTCACAGGTCTTTTCTTCATCCCAAAAAAACATCTGAAATCATATATGGCAGCAGGTGTAATGATTTTCATACTTTACATCCCTCATCTGCCGATTTTCTTTACACAACTTGGTTACAAAGGAATCGAAAGCTGGCTCGGCAAACCCGGCCCAATGTTTTTCTTCAACTATCTCGGGTTTATTCTTCATTTCAACATTTGGTTCTATTTAGTTACTATTGTACTAATTATACTCAGTATTATTTATCGTACAGATGAGATAAAAGAGAATAACAAGTTCAGAATAATCGGTTTTTCGTGGTTCTTTATCACCTTTTTCACCGGTTTTTTCTATTCGGTTTATGTAAGTGCCATTATTCAGTATTCCGTTTTAATCTTCACCTTCCCCTTTTTACTGATGGCTGTATTTTCATATTTCAGGGAGTTGAAAATTTTGCCGAAATCGCTGATTGTCGTAATAATCGCTTCAGCAGGCATTTACACCCTGGTGTTTAACAGGCAATACTACAAGTATTTTTATTCTTCAGGGTTAAAAGAAATTCTGACTGAATCAAAGAGAACGGTGGAGCAACTCGGAGATAAAAACGTGACGATAGTTTTAAATTCAATTGAAAATGTAAATGATTATTACCTTAAAAAACTGAATATTTCCGACAGCGGCTTCTTGTATATCAATAAGATGGGTGATTATATTCATTTCAGGGAATTGCTGAAAAAGATAAAGACAGACTATCTTGCAATTACCTGGGCTAACTACACCGACCTACAGTATTTACAAATCGCAGAAGATATTTTCCCTTTTATCATTGAGAAAAAGACCTGGTTTACCTCCAGCTTTTACCTTCTGAAAAAAACAGAGCCGGAAGACTATTCACCTGCCGACAAAATAGTTTTTGAAACGATTAATGATTATGAAACATTGGTAATTCCGGGATGGGATACGGTTCCGGAAAATCTGATTCTGCCAAAGGACAATCCGGCTGCAAATCATTATATACAATTGTCGAAATTTTCAAATTACAGTCCGGGAATAACCGTCCGGTTAGACAGTATCACAAATGATGACAACAATCTTATTTTTATCTCACTTGATGCCTATTTCCTGACAAAGCCCTCAGAAGTGCTACTAATTTCCGAAATAAGTTCAGGAAATAAGGTTATTGACTGGCGTTCAACACCTTTCACCGATTTCATAAGCAATGCCAATGAGAGGCAGACTGTTTTTCATCCTGTAAAATTATCTGATATCAATATTGATTCAAAGGATGCGACTCTGTCAGTTGCAGTCTGGAACAAGTCGAAAGCAAAAGTCTTGATTGACGATTTCAAAGTGATGACTTATGAAGGTAATAAGGTAATTTACGGGCAGTTTGAGAAATTTCGGAAGGATTGATAAATGGCAGCCACAGATGTTTTTAACCACAAATGCACAGATCAATAAATACAAAAAATAAATATGGAGAAAATCCGGATTGTGAGCAATTTGTCTTACACCCTGTTACAATATTACGCTCAATTTAGTAATTTTGCAAAATGAATTTATTTACCGGATAATGGGGTAAATCAGATAATTTAATAAACAGATGCACGAAATAGAGCCACATTATAACTGGAGAAACCTCTACATAGCATCCAACGACAGACGGTCTCCTTTTTACGGAAGTGTAAACAGTGAGATTGAGTTTACGGATGCCATTTACGACCAC
>CAYOZZ010000153.1:0-2065 GCA_964408535.1 uncultured Bacteroidales bacterium
TTCAGGTTGATTTTCCATAATACAAAAAATATTTATGACATTTTTGCGTATTTATTTGAATAATATTGCGGATACAAATATAGTAAATAATGTTTTAAGTACTTTTGTTTTTTAATTATGAAATTTTTATAATTATGAAATCAAAAATTTCAACTAAGAACAATTCTGCAAATCAGCAGAATGCAAACAAGGGCACTAAAGGAGTAAATAAACAATACTCAAAAGTGCACGGCAACAGGGGTAAACAACTTAACCCTAATCACAAAAAGTAGTATTAATCAGAACAGGCTGTATTTACAGCTTGTCCTTAAATTATTATTGTATGCACATTCTTAAAATAATACACGGATATCCTCCTAAATACAATGCGGGTTCGGAGGTTTACAGCCAATCGGTTGTTAATGAGCTTAAAAAAACCGAGAAGGTAACGGTTTTTACAAGGGAGGAAAACGAGTATGAACTTGATTTCAGGTTTCGTAAAGAAACAAAAGGCGGAGTGGATTTTGTTTTCGTTAATATGGCAAGAGGAAAAGACGGTTATAATCATCCGTTACTTAATGAGAGGTTTGCCAAATTAATTGATGATATAAAGCCGGATATTGCACATATTGGTCATTTAAATCATTTGTCAACCGGAATTGTAGATGAACTTTATAAAAGAAATATACCTGTTTTATATACACTGCATGATTTTTGGCTGATGTGTCCTCGCGGGCAATTTTTACAGCGCAATTTTGATGGAAAAAACCTGTATAAACTTTGTAAAGGACAGGACGATAATAAATGTGTTAAATCTTGTTACTCCATGTATTTATCGGGATATCATAACGATTATCCTACTGAATTGGATAGATTTTATGGAAACGAAACCCCATATTCGACAATTGATGATTTTACACATTGGAAACATTGGATAAAAACCAGAATGATGGTTACAAAGGATTTGGTTGGTAAGATAAATCTTTTTCATGCCCCTTCAAAATATTTAATGAATAGGTTTATTAAAGATTTTAATGTTTCCGAAGATAAGATTTTTTATCTTGATTATGGATTTCCGACTCATTATTTACAACCGGTTGAACCTAAAACAAATGGTGTTTTTACTTTCGGATATATCGGAACTCATATTCCTGCAAAAGGTATAAATTTGCTTATTAAAGCATTTTCAAGACTCACAACCAAAGCTCATCTAAAAATATTTGGAAGAGAACAAGGCCAAAATACGATTGCTTTAAAAGAATTAGCAGCAAAAAGTAAAAATACCATTAAATTTTGTGGAGAATATATCAATAAGAATCTTGCTGAAACTGTTTTTAATAAAGTCAATTGCATTGTTGTGCCTTCGATATGGATGGAAAATTCACCACTTGTAATCCATGAAGCGCAGGCATGCAAAGTTCCCGTAATTACTGCTGATGCAGGAGGAATGAAAGAGTATGTAAGACATGGTGTTAATGGATTATTATTTAAACACAGGAATGAAGACAGCCTGTTTACTCAATTGAGATATGCAGTTGAAAACAGAGAGATTATGAAAAAAATGGGACAGCGGGGATATCTTTATTCAGAGACCTCAAAAGTGCCTGATATAAAAACTCACAGTGAGCAATTGAAGAGAATTTATAATGATTTGATTCTTTCTTCCAGAACTTCCGGATTGCGACGTGTAGGAAAGAAAGCCACAATATAAATTATTTCATTTTGAACCGAATAAACAATAAGATATGGGAACTTTTTTAACGGATAACAACGAAACGTTTTATATGCTTTACGGAAAGAGAAAGGAAATGATAAAACTCTTTCAAATGCAAGCATTAAGTCTTTTTTCAAATATTGATTTGCTGTTGCAGATTCCTTTTCATTCCATTTCAAAGCGGTTTCTATTTCAAAAGAGACTCCCGGATGAAATCGTAGTTTATAATTCACCTCAACATCTCTTTAATTTGTTCCCACTCAATGGTCCCGGTCTTACCAGAGATGAGTTCATCAAGACGATTCTCGGCAATTTGCTTTTGTTCGTTGGTAAATTCGTTTCCTTTGGTAACGATTTGCACAAAATCAAATT
>CAYOZZ010000154.1:0-8767 GCA_964408535.1 uncultured Bacteroidales bacterium
GATGAATATCCAAACGCAGCACGAAAATACAACACCTTTATCTGTTTTTGCAATTCCAGTTATAAACAAATCAATGTTGAAAAATCGCTATGTTGTTGAAACCAAAAAAAGTAACCTTTGAATATGTAATTTATTAACAAATGTTTAATAATTTTTTAGGCTTTAGTGATTTTTGTATTAACTTATGCCAAACCATTACGGATACACATATACAGAGCTTCGGCACAAATATATTCATCCGGTTTCCTTATATAACTTTTTATTATTGGACAATTATTTCCGATTAAGTTATTGACAATAGATTTTTAATATCTGTAATCGTACCAAAATACTATAAGACAACTAAAATTATACTGAAATCAAAATCTTGTATCGCTTTATATCAATCTGTCCCCTTTCCCTTGCCGGTATTCGGTTTCCAGAAATCGTCAAGGTCTGTTGTGTCAACTGTTCCGTCCCTGTTAAAATCTCCGAAATAATAACCCTTTGAGCTGTTTTGCGGTAGCCAGACATCATTTTTATCATCATTATCAACCTGCCCGTCACCATTACCGTCACCGCTGATCATTCCCCAAACACCCGTCGCAAGTTCTTTATGAGCATCGGAGCCACCATAAGCCTGACTGCTGCCCGAACTAAAATCATAAGAGTAGGTATTTGATTTTGCAGTTGTCATTTCCGTTGCCGTCCTCTCTTCAACATGTCCGGGAGAGTAAACCACTGCATGAATTTTATCCGAACCTTTTGTCGTACTCAAAATTATGCTGAATCTCGGTTCGGTTGCTCCGTCATCATCTACAATTGTTCCGTCCTTTAGAAGAAAAGCGGCTTTTCTGTCGAACATGGTTTTTTCAGTGGCGGTTGAGGGTACACCCGTCGTTTTACGAAGTTCGATTAATATCCAGTCAACAATATCAGTAGCCGGAATTGAAGAAACGCTCTCAGTTCCGTTATAATTCCACGGCGGCTGATTAAACGGCTGGCTTAATGGCAGATAACCGTTACTATTCAAAGTCGTATCCATATCCGTTCCGTTAAAGGGACCTTCAATAAAGGCTTTAATGTCAAGATAATAAGTTGTGGCTTCAGTTATCTTGCTTGCTCCCGTATTTGAACCTCCAAGTATTGACCCAAAAGAAGAAGATATGAAAGACTCACCCGGATAGCCTTTAAATTTCAAATCGGCATCATCAATTTGCGTATTATATTTATAAATATTCCTTCCGGCAGTCACAGTTATACTGTCGGGGTAAACCGGATCTATCAGTGCAGAAGTAAACAACCCGGTGTTATATGGAATATCAGTAAAGAAATAGGTTGAATTTCCGGTTTCATATCTTGCAAAGATATTTGCCGCCGATAAGTACAACTGTGTTGGGTTTGCAGGATTAATATCAATATCATATATTGGCAACGGTAACGGTTGTCCGCCGAAAACAGGTGCATCAGTAAGTTTAGTCCAGTTATCACCCATATCAAGCGATTCCCATAACGCTCCTGCCACAGGAGGGCTAACACCATCGTTATATCCTGATCCGCAATATATTATAGGTTGCCCTGCATTATCGTCCACAGCAATTGAATTTCCCATAAAAAATTCGTCGGGATTCATCGGGGTAACAATAAACCAGGTACTTCCACCATCGGTTGACTTCCATATATTTCCCACAGGCTGGGAAGGCTGCCAGGGATTTTTCTTTAATTTATATCCTGTACAGGCAATAACAATACTTGATGTAATAAATTTAATATCAGTAACAAAACCGTCATAGTGAAAATTTTGGTTCCAGTCTGAAGGGGTTACATTTTCAAACTGATTGGGGCCGTTAAATGTCCGGAAAAAACCGGCCGAATTACCGCAAATAACATGATCGGAATTAAACGGGTCAATAGCCACGGCAGTCACACCGTTTTCATCGTAAACCTGTGCTATGGGGAATATTCCGTTCGGAGCAATCCACTGTTCGTAACCATTAACAGAAGGATTAAAATATTCGCCGGTATAAGCCAGACCGGCATCGGTAGCAACATAATATGTATTAACTCCGTCCGTTGCAAAATCATTCACATTAACACTCGCAAAACCGATATTTGTCGTATTCTCAAAAATACCGCCAATACCCGAAACACTTTTTGCAACACCCATATTATTTGAGCCGAGTATCAAATCCACATCATTAGGGTGTGTAGCTACCGGAAACGAAAACAAATTCATTCCGGGCCCCTGCCAGGTATTTCCAAAATCATCAGTGATATACCCACCCGGCAATGAAATCCGCAAACCGTCACTTACCGGCATATATGGAATCCAGCCGGGACTAAAATCGGCATCGGTAATCGGAAACGAATAACCCGACGGGGTAATATCATCCCATCCGAAACCTCCGAAAAGAGAACGGAAAACAAACTGCTCCTGATTCAAATTATTATGCGCACTTACAAAAACAGTATCGCCTGTTATTTTATCAGGATGTGTAAAAACATTATCGGGATAAACATCCGCCGGAAATCCCGTCAGTTCAAATATAACTCCGCCCCAGTATTTAAAAAGTTTGTTTTCTCCAGTTGTTTCGTCCACAATAAAATAAACCGGATATCCCGAAATGTCGTTGGAAACCGCTATCCAGCTTATGATTGAGCCAGGGGAAACACCCGGTAAGGTATCTGTATTAACAAGAATAATATTAGTATTGAACGGGGTTGTATCATTCTGTCGCACAAGCACATTGCCGAGAGCGGTATAAAGATAATGATCACTCATAGCAATTGCGGAAACCCTGTTTGGAGGTTGATTAAGCGTACTGAATAAAAACGGATCAATGGCTGTTTGAAAAGTGTTTCCGTTATCATAGCTGATAACACTTGCCGAAAGTTGAGTGTCAGGTGTACCCGTCATAGCTGCAACCCAACCTTTTCTATTAGTTAACACGTGTTTACTGCCTCCGCCCCATCCGCGGCTGCCAAGGTCGTATTCCAGTGAGTCGAAAGGGAAAGCCGGAAACCAGGTCTTACACGTATCGTCCGAATAAAACAATGTCGCAGGAGTTTTAACTGCCGCAAACACCCTGTTGTTTATTCCCGAAAATGTGAGATCACTCGAAGGTCCGCCGAATATTCCGATATTCTCTCTGTCACCGATAGATGATGTCGGTCCCTGAGAATAGACAAGTCCGGCTAAAAGCAGAAAAACAGTTATAAATACAAACCTGATACGATTAAATCCAAAGGGAGAATGATTTTTCATTATTTCATTATTTTAATAAATCAGACAAAAATACCTATTCTACAATTAATAAAAAAACACAAATTAGTTTACGGCAGTTTTATTTTAGTAAAAGGTTGAATCAATTTATTTACCGGTAAATAAATTGTTGTACTTTTATGACCCCGAAATTACATTAAATTCAGGTTAATTGTATGTGTAATCACAGAATGGTTTTTAAATGGATACTTGCGGCACTTGTCACACTGGTGACAATTAGTAATACCGGTATCGGACAAAAAACGGACAGCCTGAAACTCAGGCTCACTCAAACCGAGGGGGAAGAGCATATAAAAACATTGCTAAGGTTATCAAACGGATACCTGCGTATTTCAATAGATACCAGCCTGATGTATGCAGAAGAAGTTTTACACTACTCCCGCAAAACAGGTAATGAGCGCGGGGTTGCCCGTGCTTTACTTGTTCTCGGAAATGTTTACGACGAAATGGGAAATCCGGCAGAAGCTCTTGAAAATTACAAAAATTCGCTTGAGATTTTTAAAAATATTAATGATACAATTGCAGTCGGATATGTCTATATTAACCTCGGAATAGTTTATCATAACCTTGGGCAGTATAAAAATGCAATTGACCAATATGAAAATTCAATAAAAATTTCAAAAAACAGGGATGATGATTACGGACTTTGCCTGGCGATTAATAATATAGGCTCGGTTTACGAAGACTGGAAAAAATATGAACCTGCACTTGAATATTACAAAATGACTTTGAACCTTGCCAAAAAACTGAACGACAGCAGCTATATTGGCATCTCGCTTCAAAATATCGGTGTGGTATATCAAAAGAAAGGCGATTACAAACAGGCTCTCGACTATTTGGACAAGTCATTGAAAATAAGCACAATGATAGGTGATAATAAAGGTATTTATAACACTCTTATTAATGAAGGCAACGTTTTTATCAAACTGAACAAACCTGAAAAAGCAATTGAAAACTATCTTAACGCTCTGGAAGCTGCAAAAAAAATAGGTAACAATGCAAAACTTGCGGAAGCATATCTTGCTCTCGGGAAAACATATACAAGTCTGAATATCCTGCCTGAAGCGGGTAAATATCTGTCGGAAGCGGGTAAAATTATTGCTAACATTGAAGAAGCAGGGCTAAAAAAAGATATATATAAAGCTCTTTCCGAATATTACGGAAAAACAAAAGATTTTGAAAAAGCACTTGAATATTTTCAAAATTATACGGCGATAAAAGATACGATATTTGACCGTGAAAGCCGTCGTGAAATAACCGAAATGGAGACAAAGTATGAGCTTGACAAAAAGGAGAAAGAGATTGAGATTAAAAACCTGAAGATAGAAAAACAACAGGTTCGCCTCTATTTCATTATCTCCTCCGTACTGATTTTAATTATAATATCCTGGCTGCTTTTTAACCGTTACAAACTGAAACAAAAAAGCTTTCGTGCCGAGCTTGAACGAAAGAATATTGAAATCGAACAGAGACTTCTGCGTACACAGATGAACCCTCATTTTATCTTCAACTCCCTTAACTCCATAAACAGTTTTATCACAGATAATAATTCCGATTCGGCACAACTTTTTCTGTCGAAGTTTGCAAGACTGATGCGCTATATCCTGAACAATTCGCGCGAAACAATGATCCCTGTTGAGGACGAGGTTAATACACTTCAGTTGTATATGGAACTCGAACAACTGCGTTTTGAAAACAAGTTTGATTTCAGAATAGAAGTTGGCGACGATATTGACACCGAATATACATTTATACCGCCCATGCTTATCCAGCCGTTTATTGAAAACTCCATCATCCACGGAATAGGCGGTAAGGAAGGAAAAGGAAATATCAAAGTTGAGATTGAGAAGCGAAACAACATAATGCTTTGCACAGTTGATGACGACGGAATAGGCAGAGAGAGGTCAATGCAGAAAAAGCAGGATTCGCAAAAGAAAAAGCACAAGTCGCTCGGAATGCAGGTTACAAAAGAGAGGCTTGACATACTGAATGAAAAATACGGAAATAATATCTCATTCACCTTTTACGATAAAAAAACCGACAGCGGCGAACCAGCCGGAACCAGAGTCGAAATCAGGATTCCTTTTGAAGAGGAATAAAGTGAGATTATTATAAAATTAAAATTGTACATTTGCATTCCAAAAATAAAATTATGTTCAAAGCTGTTATTATTGACGATGAGAGTAAGGCAAGGAATGCTTTAAAGAATTTAATTGAGAAACATTGCAGCAATATAGCAGTTGTTGCGGAGGCTGATTGTGTAAAGGCAGGAGTTGATATAATTAAGGAGTATGAACCGGATATTGCCTTTCTTGATGTCCAGATGCCTGACGGTACGGGATTCGACCTGTTGGAACAGATAGGTGATATTGATTTTAAAATTATTTTCGCTTCCGCTTATGATAAATTTGCAATACAGGCTTTCAGGTTCAGTGCAATTGATTACCTGCTTAAACCCGTAGAACCCGAGATGCTCATTGAGGCTTGCTCCAGACTTACAGGTGACAGCAAAATTTCAGAAATTAATAAAAAGCTTGAGGTGCTGCTAAACAACAGAAACAGTTTTGAAAAAATAGCCCTTCCCACATTAGACGGTATAAATTTCGTCAAAATCAAAGATATTATAAGATGTGAGTCGGATAATAATTATACGAATATTTTTCTGAACGACGGAAGAAAGTATATTGTATCCAAAACCCTTAAGGAATTTGATGAAATGCTCACACCTTTTAACTTTTTCAGGATTCATAAATCGCATCTCATTAATCTCAACTATCTTCAAAAGTATAATAAAGGTGAAGGCGGATATGTCATAATGGAAGACGGAAGCGAACTGGAGGTCTCCCGCCGAAGGAAGGAAGATTTTATCAGAGCGTTATCATAATAATGCAGCCATATATTTCCACAAATCTATATTGTGAATCTCATTCCCCGGATAATTAATCCCTGCCGTTAACTAACCTGTTCCCACCGTTAACTAAATGGTGCTTGTAATCGCATTTTTCATAACTTATTTTTGCCGCAAACACTTTAAACGCATTTTAATAATTAAATTTTATGTTATGAAAAATTCAAGATTACTCACGGCAATTGTAGCATTCATCTTTTCCATAGGAATTGTAAGTGCACAAAACATTAGTATCAGTGATGTTTCACATACTGCGGATGCTTCGGCAGTACTGGATGTTTATTCAACTTCTCTCGGGATGCTGGTTCCACGCTTGTCAAGTGCTCCCTCCTCTCCTGCAACAGGATTACTCTATTATGATACAGGTTCAAACAGTTTTAAGTATAATGCCGGAACTTCGAGTTCTCCGTCCTGGACAGAGCTTTCATACGGAAATCTCTGGTCAAGGAGCGGAACCGACACTTATCTTACAAATACAGGGGACAATTTGCTTATAGGTACAAGCTCATATTCAGGGTTAAAATTTTATGTTCATAGTCCTGTGGCAGGGCAAGTATCAAGGTTTGACGGTAAAGTCGAATTCTTTGACTATGATGCTGCCGGAGGTGGAAACCTTCTTGCAGAGATTGACAGAATCGGGACAACACAAGACGGTGTATTTAATGTATATGACGGTACTGCCACTAACATCGCAAGCCTGTCATCGGTTTCAGGTTCTGCATTCGGGACATTTTTCGCTAACGGAGTAGGTTCGTATTCACATGGTATTGTCACTTCCGATAATACTTATGTTCTTCAAAATACCGGTGGTATTACAACCGGCTCACAAAACGACGGAGTAACAATGATGAAAAACTATAACAACGGTATAACCGATTTTGATAATCAAAGCAGGGCAAGAGTATTTCAAGCCATACAATATCCTGCCCATCCAAATGCCGGGCAAATGATACCACATAGTGTCTGGACAGAAATATATTTTGACACACAAAGCTATGATACACACAATGAATTTACACTTGGAAACCATTCTGTCCCACAACCATCATACTTTACTGCAACAGCTGACGGATATTACCAGGTAAATTCCAGAATTGACTTTATATTATATGACATAATACAGATGGAAGCCATACACAATCCCACATATCAGGGCTATGTTTCTATTGCTATCTTCATCAGCAAAGATGGTGGCCAGACCTGGAATATGTATGCACAGGGAAACAAACTCCAAGGACATAATAATGCATTCGGAAGCGATAATGATTTACCAAATAATCTTGCACCAAACATAAGCGATGTTGTAGAACTCAATGCAGGTGATATGCTCAAAATATATGCATGGCAAAATCTTGGACGTGATTCAGCCGGTAACCCGATTGCAATACCTTTAAGAATAAAAGAGCAAAACGGTGCCGGTGGACCGTCAACTCAAATTTACTGTTCAATTCACAAATCAAGTTAATAATCTGTAAACTCTACTACGATGGAAACAGATATCAGAACAGAAATGAGATCGCGGGTGATGTTAGTACTCTTTATGACTATCCTTATCCTTCTCGGAATGGTTATCACGGCATATTCGCAGGGAATAACCAACAGCGGAGGATACATCACCGACGCAGGCACTACCTCGCACAGCTACATCAAATTCAGCGGTAGTGGTGATATGACTCTAAAAAGTACGACCGCCGACCGTACAACTCTCGGTAATGTTGATGTTGACTTCACAGGAACAGGCTCGTACAAACTCACAATACCGTCGGATTCATACATTACGGTTGAAGGAAACCTTACACTCTCCGACAGTTTGTTACTCGAAGCAAGCAGCAGTAGTAATATGGCTTCTTTGATAACAAACGGAACTGTCTCGGGTGCTTATGCTATTGTTGAACAACATTTGGTTCAGGATCAGTGGCATATGGTTTCATCTCCTGTTTCAGCAGCACAATCCGGTGTATATTTAGATTGCTATCTGTATATTTGGGATGAAACCGATACAACCTGGAGTACAATTACTTCAACAACTGAGAATCTTACCGTTACAAAAGGATATCACGTTTGGTCTGCAAGTTCGGGTTCAACTATTGGACCCTCGGATATAAAATTCACAGGACTTTTAAACACCGGAAATTATTCACCGGCTATTACTTACACATCAATCGGTTACTCCGATGGTGACGGTTGGAATGAAATGGGAAATCCATATCCTTCAGCTTTAGAATGGAATTCATCCTGGACAAAAACAAATGTTGATGCTTCAATATATATCTATGACGGCACACAATATAAGTCATATAATTACAATACGGGACTCGGAGGTCTCACGAATGGCGAAATTCCTCCGACACAAGGATTTTGGGTTAAAGCAAATGCTTCAAATCCCTCAATAACAATTCCAAACTCGGAAAGGGTTCACAGTTCAAATACATTTTACAAGGATGTAGTTAATATAGAAAACCAACTGACATTTAACATTACCGGAAACGGATATGATGATGTAATGAGTCTGGGTATGTTAAATGTTTCGACTAACGGATTTGACGGTGAGTTCGATGCCTATAAACTAATGGGAATAGAGGCGGCACCTCAAATAT
>CAYOZZ010000155.1:0-1857 GCA_964408535.1 uncultured Bacteroidales bacterium
ACTTTTTTATTGCAGGTTAACAATGGTGATAAGCAATATTTTTCAAAAATTATTTTGCTGGATTAATCTTAACCCTAAATACGATTACCTACGTCTTTATGATTTTTACTATCAACTCCGCAGTCTTTTCCGAAGCACCGGCTCCGCCAAGTTTCTTCTTTAAACGGGTAAAATCCTCTTTCATCCGCTTCCGGTTAGTCTCATCACCGGTTATTTTCAAAGGCTCCTCTTTCAGGTTTCCTGCTGTCAGCTCACTCTGTATCAGCTCTTTGACTATCTCTTTACCCATAATCAGATTCACAAGCGAAATGTATTTGATTATCTCTTTGTCAATAACTAACCTTGCGATAAAGTAAGAGACCGGACTTCCTTTATAACAAACGACCTCAGGGACTTCAAAAAGTGCCGTTTCGAGGGTGGCTGTTCCCGAAGTTACCAGCGCTGCATAGGAGTTGCGCAACAATGCATGAGTTTTGTTAAAAACAATTGCGGCATCTGTTCCGGTCGTCAGTTCATCATAAAACTCCTTTTCAACAGAGGGCGCACCGGCAATTACAAAACGGTAATTATCAAAATATTTTGTGACGGATAGCATTACCGGCAACATTTTTTTTATTTCCTGCTTCCGGCTACCAGGCAGCAGTGCAATAACAGGCTTCTCCGGCAGATTGTTTTCCTTAACAAAACTTTCCGTATCATTTCCGGGCAATTGCTCAATCATATCCAGCAACGGATGCCCTACAAAATCAACTTCATAGTCATATTTTGCATAAAAGTCCTTTTCAAAAGGAAGGATTACAAACATTCTGTCAATAAACCTCTTAATCTTGTGCACCCGTGATTTTTTCCAGGCCCACACCTGCGGGGAGATGTAGTAAAAAACCTTAAAACCGGCATTATGGGCAAATTCGGCTATCCGCAGATTAAACCCAGGATAATCAATTAAAATTAAAGCATCAGGCTTATATTCCAGAATATCATTTTTGCAGAATTTAATGTTTCCGAGAATTGTTTTAAGATTTGCCACTACCTCAAGAAAGCCCATAAATGCAAGGTCGCGGTAATGCTTAACAAGTTCACCGCCGACATCCTGCATAAGGTCGCCACCCCAAAACCTGAATTCGGCTGTGCCGTCCTTTTTTTTCAACTCCTTCATCAGGTTTGAAGCGTGCAGGTCGCCAGATGCCTCGCCGGCTATGAGGTAATACTTCATAATTTTGTAATTTACTAATATTCTGCTTGTTGGGTTTTTGTCATAATTTTGAGCTTCGCTCCCAAAATTACTTTTATCCACGTGCTAAAGCCTGTGGCTACTGATATTTCACCCCAATTGGGTTTACAATCATCATCCTGTCCTGTAACGTCTTTTGCCATTTACTAAAAGATGTAGTTTTTAAACAGAAAAAACAATATCACAGATGCAAAGGTAATGACCAAAACCCCGTTTCCCGACTTTTCATATTTCAATGTCACAAAAAAATAGCGAAAATAGACGAGATTAACAAAGATACTGACGAGAACCTGAGTCTCCGTATCAAGCCAAAGTTTTGCAACACCGATAAGCATTAAAAACCAGTTCATCAGCCATATCACCCCGAACATAAACACCGGGGAAATAATTCCGAGAAATAACCCGAACAGGAAATTATCTTTTTTTAACGCATTCATTCTTAGTTAAAATTATATCAACACAAAATCAGAAAAATCAGTCCTCAAATTTCCACTCCTTTATCTCCTCAATAGCCTTGTGTGCAGTCAGGTCGTAATGAACCGGGACTACCGCAACATAATTATTTGCCAAAGCCCAGGAGTCGGTATCGGGAGAAGTATCGCCATCCTCAAAAACACCTGTCAGCC
>CAYOZZ010000156.1:0-10817 GCA_964408535.1 uncultured Bacteroidales bacterium
GATCTCCAAAAGTCGGGGTAGCAGGATTCGAACCTGCGACCTTCACGCCTTGGCGTGACGCGCTAATCACAAAAAAGACCGGACTGAATAAAACAGACCGGTCTCAAAAAGTCGGGGTAGCAGGATTCGAACCTGCGACCTCCTGCTCCCAAAGCAGGCGCGCTAACCGGACTACGCTATACCCCGTAAAATTAAATCAAATTAAAAAAGAACACTTTATTTTATTCCGAACCTGCACCCTTCCCGCCGTGGCGGGACGCGCTAACCTCCCGATAGCTATCGGGAACGCTATACCCCGTAATAATATCAAATTTTAAATATCCAAAATGTTGTCCTGAACGAAACCGAAGGACCAACCAATCCGCCTGCGCCTTCGCTTTGCTCGGCTTCGGCGGATAATAGCGGAGAGAGGGGGATTCGAACCCCCGGTACCCGTTAATAGGTACGCCAGTTTAGCAAACTGGTGGTTTCAGCCACTCACCCACCTCTCCGGGTAATTAGTTGAATCATTCCATTTGAATACTTTCAATGAACCTTTCCCTTTTGGGAGGTGCAAAAGTATATATTTTATCCTTTCAAACAACTTTTTTGTTAACTTTTTTAAATGTAATTAATAAAATACCACTATTAATCTTATTTGTCAGCGGGTGGCATTCTGTTACATTGCCTTTTCAAGGTTGCCACCCTGCACGACAATAGTTATTTTGTTTAGAAATCTGTATTACCTTTGCAAAAAATATGGCACAATGAATATTGCAGAAAACCTGGAAAGAATAAAAAAGGAGATTCCCGAAGGAGTTAAGCTGGTTGCTGTTTCAAAAACAAAACCTGTTGAAGACATTATGACTGCTTACAACGCAGGGCAAAGAATATTCGGTGAAAACAAGGCACAGGAACTCGGTTTCAAGCAGCCGCAGCTGCCGGGTGACATTCAATGGCATTTTATAGGCCATTTGCAGACCAATAAGGTAAAGTACATTATTCCTTTTGTAAACCTTATCCATAGTATTGACAGAATAAAAGTACTGCGTGAAGTTAACAAACAGGCTGCAAAGAATAACAGGATTGTTGATTGCCTTTTGCAATTTCACATCGCAACAGAGGAAACGAAATTCGGGCTGAATCTGGAAGAAGCTGATGAATTGCTGTCTTCGGAAGAGTTTGGCAAAATGGAAAATATCAGGATTTGTGGTGTTATGGGAATGGCTACCTATACAAAAGATACAAATGTCGTTAGAAAGGAATTCAGACATCTGAAAGAGATAAAGGATGGGTTGAAAGAGAAATATTTCGATGATTCTGAATATTTTAAAGAGATTTCAATGGGAATGTCGGGTGATTATATGATTGCCATTGAAGAAGGAAGCACAATAGTAAGGATAGGAAGTGCGATTTTCGGGGCACGATAAGCCTGAAGACGCACGGCCGTGCGTCTGTAAAATATGCTGATTATCAACTGCCGGTAAATAATTTTCCCGTTTAATATGAAACGCCGCTTCCAAGTACCATAAAAGTTCCGCGGTAGATATCCGTATCATATTGTCCTTCACATTTCAGGATGTAATAATACGAGCCGTCACTGAGATTTTCGGCCATCCAGTCGTTTTGATAGTTCTCTTTCTCGTAAATTTTATTTCCCCATTGGTTAAAGATTACGAGAGTTGTCTTTAAATAATATGTATCCAACGGCTTGTACTCTCCGGGTTGACTGCTTTTAAAAAACGCCTCCCCTCCGTCACCACCGCTTTCGTCTTCATCAATGATAAAATAGTCGTTGTAACCGTCACCATTGGGAGTTATTACGGAAGGAACCTTCAGTTTTATCGGTTTTACTTTTACCGAAATGGAATCCTCTCCCGGACAACCGTAAAAAGTTGTAAAGTTCAAAACGACCGAAAAATCACCAACATCCGTATAAGTGTGTGTTATTGAGGGTTGTATGGCAGTAGTGTTATCGCCGAAATCCCATTTCAGGGAGGTTATCTGAAATGTGTCAACACCAAGAGAATCATAGGTCAGGTTTTCGTAAGAGAATGTAATAAAAGGTTTTTGGTAATAGACCGTATCACCAGGATCAGTATTAATTTCAAGTTCAGGTAACGGGTATGCTTTAACCTCAAAATTTTTAATATTATAACATCCTATCGTATCCGTTACGGTTATGCTTTCGTTCCCGTCAGTTAAGCTAAATACTACATTTGGCTGTCCCGGAATGGAATAACCTGCCGACCAATCGTAATAATAGGGTGGATAACCTCCCGACACATCAACCTTCATCTGTGTTTTGTTATCCCCAGGGCAACCCATATTCAGTTGAATGATAGTGTCAAAAATAATAATGGGATCAATAGTCACGGTAATGCTGTCGGTACAATAATAATAGTTGTTGCCGGTGTCTCTGATTTTTACAAAATATTGTGTTGTGTCACGTGGATAAACCGTTACCGATTGAGCTGTATCATACCCGGGAGTCCAGATATATTGAAAAATATCATTATCACCATCCAAAGCAATTGTATCACCACAGGAAATTGTTGTATCACTTTGAGCAATTGCGGCATCGAGAATGAACACCCAGGTTGTATCGGTTTCATTAATAGTATCGCCACTTGTAAAGTTAACCCAATATCCTCCGTCGTTCTTCACCCACATATATGAGGTTGTATCCCCGGTACTCCACAAATAATGTCCGAATCCCTGACCTGCATCCAGCATCAGGCTGTCAACCCTGCAAGATCTGACAGTATCGGGCAGAAGATCGGAATAGTCCTGCGCCCGGATAAGCGAAATAACCGACAGTATTGTAATAACCGTAATAACAATTTTCAATTTCTTAAATAAAAAATTCAGGAGCATATTTTAATCTTAATATAGTCAAATAAATCAACGTGCAAAGATGAATAAAATTTTGATTAGTAGGGAAATTGTGAAAAAATAGTTTTAAAATTCCGAATAAAAACAACTTCAATCTTAATTAAAACTACAGATTCACAGATAGTACTAAGTTCATATTCGGGGAATAGTATTTTTCTATAAGTCTGAAAATCAAGACAAAAAGTCAGTTTAATTTATTTTTAACTGTCATTTTTTCATAGCCCGGTATATTTATGAAAATTTGAAGTTTTGTTTTATTTTTCAAAATAATCCGGATAAATATCAGCCAATCAGCCTGTTTGATGTTTAAGTTACTTGGTATTTAAGTTTTATCTCTATATCATTCGGGATGGGTTCTGAAAATTCCGGTTGTGATGGCAGGAGTTTTGACTATTGAGGGCGTAATTAAATAAAATAAGAATTAAAAATATAAAGATATGAATTTTAATAATTTCACAATAAAATCACAGGAGGCTATTCAGAAGGCGCAACAAATTGCCACGGAAAAACAGAATCAGGCAATTGATTCGGTTCATATCCTGAAAGGTATTATTGATGTGGACGAAAATGTTGTTCCGTACCTTTTAAAGAAGCTTGACGTCAATGTTCAGATATTGACAAAAGCGATTGATAAGGTTATTGAGTCGCTACCGAAAGTGAGCGGAGGAGAGCAATATTTATCTCCCGATGCTAATACTGCATTGCAGAAAGCCGCTTCATTTTTAAAGGAGTTTAACGATCAGTTTGTTTCGATTGAACATATTCTGCTCGGAATACTTGCGGGAAAGGATACTGCATCAAAGCTTCTGAAAGACAGTGGTATAACTGAAAAAGGATTAAAAGCCGCAATTAAGGAGTTACGCCAGGGTGCATCTGTTACGAGCCAGTCGGCTGAGGATACATATAATGCACTTAACAGATTTGCAAAAAACCTTAATGAGCTGGCGAGGTCAGGGAAACTTGATCCGGTAATCGGCCGTGATGAAGAGATAAGAAGGATATTGCAGATTTTGTCGAGAAGGACAAAGAACAATCCGATTTTGATTGGAGAGCCGGGTGTTGGAAAGACGGCTATTGCCGAGGGACTTGCACACAGGATAGTAAACGGTGACGTGCCGGAAAATCTGAAATCAAAGCTTATCTATTCACTTGATATGGGAGCACTGATTGCAGGAGCCAAATATAAAGGTGAGTTTGAGGAGAGATTGAAAAGTGTTGTTAAAGAGGTGATTAACTCAGACGGAGAGATTATTCTTTTTATTGATGAGATACACACTCTTGTCGGTGCAGGTGCTTCCGAAGGGGCTATGGATGCGGCAAATATCCTGAAGCCTGCTCTTGCACGGGGCGAACTGCGTGCTATCGGTGCCACAACATTGAAAGAGTATCAAAAATATTTTGAGAAGGATAAAGCTCTTGAGAGAAGGTTTCAGATTGTGATTGTGGATGAGCCGGACAGACTTTCTGCAATCTCAATTCTCAGAGGTTTGAAAGAGAGGTATGAAACACACCATCATGTCAGGATTAAAGATGAGGCGATTATTGCGGCAGTTGAGCTTTCGCAGCGTTATATTACCGACAGATTTTTACCCGATAAGGCAATTGACCTTATTGATGAGGCTGCTTCAAAACTGAGACTGGAGATTAATTCCCTGCCTGAGGAACTTGAAATCATTGAGAGGAAGATCAGACAACTGGAAATTGAGCGGGAAGCAATCAAACGGGAAAAAGATAAGGTAAAACTGAATGCTTTGAATGAGGAGATTGCCAATCTCAATGACGAAAGAAGTCACCTGAGAGCAAAATGGCAGTCGGAAAAGGAGGTGGTTGAAAAGATTCAGCAGAGGAAAAATGATATTGAAAATTTGAAATTTGAAGCCGAGCAGGCAGAGCGTGAAGGTGATTTCGGAAAGGTTGCCGAGATAAGATATGGAAAGTTAAAGGCAATTGAAGATGAAATTGAGGAACTGAAAGCGAAGCTTTCGGAACTTCAGGGCGATTCACCAATGATAAATGAGGAGGTGGATGCAGAGGATATTGCAGAGATTGTATCGAAATGGACAGGAATACCGGTTTCGAGGATGCTGCAAAGCGAAAGGGAAAAACTTCTGCATCTTGAAGAGGAACTTCACAACCGTGTAGTCGGACAGGATGAAGCAATTGAAGCCGTTGCCGATGCTATCAGGAGAAGCAGGGCAGGGTTGCAGGATGCAAACAGACCGATCGGTTCTTTCATCTTTCTCGGAACAACCGGAGTTGGAAAAACCGAGCTTGCCAAAGCACTGGCGGAGTTTCTGTTTGATGATGAAAACTCAATGGTCAGAATTGACATGTCGGAATATCAGGAACGTCACTCTGTTTCGAGACTGATTGGTGCACCTCCTGGATATGTCGGTTACGATGAAAGCGGCCAGCTTACCGAGGCGGTGAGAAGAAAACCCTATTCGGTTGTACTGTTGGATGAGATTGAAAAAGCCCATCCCGATGTATTCAATATCCTGTTGCAGGTTCTTGACGACGGAAGATTGACGGATAACAAGGGAAGGACAGTTGATTTCAGAAATACTATTATAATAATGACCTCAAATGTCGGTTCACATATTATTCAGAAAAATCTGGAGTCAATGTCATCCGATAAGAAAGAGGAAGTTTATGAAAAAACGAAAAGGGAGGTTTTAACATTGTTAAAATCAACAATCCGACCCGAGTTCCTTAACAGGATTGATGAAGTAATTGTTTTCAAACCGCTTGACAGGGATGAGATTAAAGAGATTGTGATGATTCAGTTCAGAATGCTTCAGAATTTGCTTGCGAAGAACCGGATAACAATCACAATAACTGACCCGGCTGTTGATTACATTGCCGATGCAGGATTCGATCCCCAGTTCGGAGCAAGACCTATTAAGAGAGTCATCCAGAGAAATCTGATGAATGAGCTTTCAAAAATGATACTTGCAGGAGAAGTTAATCGTGAGTCTGAAATTGAAATTGATTTCCGGGACGGAAAGCTTCTTTTTAAAAATAAATAACTGAAAACTTACATAAAAAATATTTCCGGGCATACGATACAGACCGTATGCCCGGTTTTTTTAAAAAGTTGTTATTATTTCACAAAATAATGAAACTAAATAATCAATAAGTTGTATAAATATGAAAATGCTGACAATAAAAAGCATTACTTAAAACGTTAATTATAAATATGTTAAATAAAATTATCATGACTCGCAATTATTTAAAAACACTCGTTCTCGCTGCTTTTCTAACAGGAATTGCAACAACATCTTTTGCACAGATGAAAATCGGAGGTCGTCTTGGTCTTAATATGGCAAACCTCAGAGGGGAATCAATCCAAAACAATTCAATGTTATTGGGATATAATGTCGGAGTATCATTTGATTATGGATTTAAAGATGTATTCAAAAGTGATTTCGGAGAAAAATTTTCTGTTGGAATTGAGGTGGCGGCAAGTCAAAAGGGAGCAACAACGGATTATCTGTTTTATTCGGATACACTTCATACTGCAATTGATACTGTGACAGGTGCCAAGCAGGTTTCAACCTATATAGAAATTCCGATTCTCGCAAAATATACTTTCGGCGATCCCAAAGGTGTTCATTTTTATGCCGAAGCCGGTTTTTATGTTGCTTCGCTTTTCGGACTGACTATTAATGGAGATAAATGGAGAGATAACGACCAAAATTCGGAAACAGACCGTAGGAAATATCGCGAGGAATATACAGGATTCGATTATGGAGCTATTTTAGGTGGAGGTGTTTTGATACCGATAGGCGGAAGAAGAAGTCCATGGTTAATTTCAGGAGATGTAAGATACTCAATGGGATTTACAAATATTGGAGAATTAAAGAAAGGCACTATAGATATCCCGGCAGAACAACTTAAAGACATAAAAACAAGTGCATTTAGCGTGTTGGTAGGTGTGGTGTACAAATTGAACAATTAAGATGAGATTTTTTTCAAAGAATAAAGGTCGCCGGAAACGGTGACCTTTTTTATTTGCCCACCAAAATCTTTCCTGAAAAAATCGTACTTTCTTCTGTTGAAACCTGCAAAATGTATGAACCTGCCGGAAGATATTCCTGAAGCTCAAATCTGTCGGTATGTTCTCCCGCTTTTTTAATCCCTGAATAAATTTCCGATGTTATATTACCATCAATTGATAAAAGTGAAATATGAATTCGTTCACTATTTGTTAAGGAATACTTCACATAAATAATATTGGAATTTGACGGGTTTGGGAATACGGATATGACTTCATTATTTCTTACAGTCTCGTCCATTCCTGTTTCAAGTCCGGAATACAATCTTAGCAAAGTGAAATTTGCTTTAGTATCGAACGAATAACCTGACACAAGAATTTTGGAGTCGTTTTGGATTGAAATTGATGTTGCAACATCATAACCGTTAGAGATATCAAACATAGCAACTCCTCCGTACTCTCCGAATGATTCATCAATATCACCATTGCTTTGAAATCGCAATACACAAAACTTTGAAGCTCCTGAATAGTAATTATATCCTGCAACCACTATTTTGCCATCTTCCTGTTCAATCAGTGAATTTGCCTTAGTACTGTTAATCATATCATAAAGAACCATCCCATATTCACCGAAACTATTATCGGGATATCCGTTGGCCTGAAATTTCAGAACGACAACATCATTACCTTCAATCCCTGTTTTGTGAGTCGAAACTAATATTTTATCATCCTGTGTAATTGTTAAATTTGTTGAGGGTTCGACAAAAGTATTTTCCTGGTTAATATCGTCATAAATGGATATGCCGTTAATACCGAAATAAATATCCAGTAGTCCATCCGTATTGAATTGTGCAAGGGCCAGAGCGTCATAATCCGAACTGTTGCCGTTGAATGCCATTCCACATATAAGAATTTTACTGTCGTGTATTGCCAGACCCCTGACAATATCGTCCGAGTTACCATGAAGGTCTTGCACTACAATACCGTCACCTGTAAATGTATTGTCAATAGTACCATCGTAATTCAACCGGCAAATTACAGCATCATAATCATCAGATGAGCCGTTGCTTGTGGAGCCGGCAATTACAATTTTTCCATCAGGCTGAATTACAATTGAACCTGCTATCGAATTGTATTCGGCATCTATAACGGTAAATCCTGAAGTTCCGAAGGAATTATCCAAAGTTCCATCCTGATTAATACGGCATACAATAAAATCGCATCCATTATTACAGGCTACTCCAACCACAACATATTTTCCGTCAGATTGAATCGCAATATCATTGAAAATTTCTAAATCGGCAGTAAGGTTATAAGTTTCCCATCCATTTGTTCCGAAACCGGAGTCAAGGTTGCCGTCGGGCTCATACCTTGCCATACATCCAACTTCACCGTTGCCTGAATATTGATAGCCTACAGCAACTATCTTTCCGTCCGGCTGAATAACAGATGACTCCATATAGTAATTTTCGGAAGAGCCGAAATCGGAAACCACAATTCCGTTATCCCCGAAACTTTCATCAAGATAACCGGGTTGCTGCGAATACAGATTTGATAACAAAGAAACCGAAATAACAAAAAGTAAATACTTGATATTTTTCATAATCAATAAAGGTTTTAGAACGGATACAAAAGTAAAATATATTTTTTAATAAAACAAATAAAATTTACTCCGGCTTTATTTCAAATGAATGTCCATACGGGGTGCGGGCAAAGACTGAAAATTTAATTCCGAGTGATGAAAGCGTTCCAAGACTGCCTGTAACTGCGAGAACAAGCCCTCCCGTAATCAGTAATCCGAGTTTTGATGTCGGTTCGGGGTCGGCAATGGCAGCAGCAACAATCCAGATACCTGCTCCGGTTATTCCCAGAGAAGAAAGAAATGCGGCAATCTGCTTCCATTTCATATCACCTTTGCTTTTTGCGGCTTTAATCAATGTAACCGCTGAACGCAGATCTTTAGCGTCAAGACCAAGGCGGGCATCATCCTCAAAAACAAAAGGTGCTTTTGCTGAATATTGTTTCAAAGCCTTTTCAAGCCAGTCAGGATCACTGCTTCTTATTATTACACTTATTTCTTCACTCATTGCGGGTGCAAAGGTAAGAAAAATGATTGAATACCGGGCGAAGCGAAATCTTACTTTGCGGGAACTGGATTGGAGAATGGGTGAATGGGAGAGTGAATGGTTAAAAAGGGGTTATGGAAATAATTAAAGTTTCTAACTCAGCTTAAGACCGTTCTCAATAATTCTGTCAGGGACAGCAAGAACAACGGAATTATCTTCCATATCTTTTGTTTTACAATGACTTATAACGACAAAGATAAAAAATAATTGAATATTTCAAAATTTGAATAGGGGTAGATTTCCAATCGGGTGTTCTATTGCTGAAAACGAAATAAATTATTCACTTAAATTTGAAATTATGAAACGTTTTAATGTAATTATCGCAGTAGCTGTTATTTTTTCAGCAATGTTCTTTCAGTCTTGCAATAAAGACGAAACTGTAGAACCGAACAAAAATGATGAGAGTATTCTTCCCGCCAACTTTAAGGTTGACATTCCTGATGCAATTAGTGGAGCTGACTATTTTAAAGATTCAAATGTGGATACGCTCCAGGGCAATGATATCTATCAGCATATGAGGACATTTATTTATATAGGTGACCAGGCTGCCGGAATGGTGAATGAAATAATTCATGTTATAGCCGGAAATAATTTGAGTCAACCGATGTCTTTTTCTTATGTCAGTGACGACGACGGACGTACAAAACATGTTGTAATTATTGAAAACTCCCTTTTTGAAGGTGTTACCTGGGAATACCAGATGACAATTACCGATGAAGATTCTGAAGTTTCCGATAATACGGCAATGCAGATTTTCTGGAACAAAAATCCCATTAAAGGAATATCCATTGTTAATCCTTATAATCTTGACAGGACTATTTCGACGGATTATGAAGAAACGATGTACAGAATTGATTACAGTGAAGCCTTTGAGCTTGGATATGAGAGGCATATGATAGTTGCCATCACAGGATTTCCTGTTGCCGATCCTCTTGAGAACCAGTACTCAATGAAAACTATGAAAATGTTTGTCGGTAAAAATGCCAATATGATTAGCGTATTCGGGAACTCAGATCATCCAAATGCAACATTCTTCAATAGTGAGGTCGGTTTCGACTGGGCTTTTGCTGCCGCAGGTGACAGAATTCTTGACATAGGTGTGGCGGAGGTCGGATTACCGAGAAACACCCTAAACTCTTCAAACAGAAACACTCTTCTTGTTGAGAACTCAATCAAAAATGTATTCACAAATCAGATTTATGAAGTGTGGCCATGGATTGACAGCACAAGTGTACAATCATATCTGTATAACACCGATGCCCCCGGCTTTTTCGACCACGGCGGATTCGTTCAGGGTGGAACATCACCGGGTACCCAATACAATCCTTTGCTCGGAATACTTCCAAACCTGACACCGTATAACCCGGCAGTTATCAACGAACTTGAAATAGAATTTAAGCCGTAGTCCCGGCAAACGCCAGGAATAAAACCTAACAGTTTTTCAAAACCTGTTAGGTTTTATTTTTTTACCCGAATCAAGGTTTAAAAGTTCAATTGCCACAAAGACTCGAAGGCTCTAAGATTCACAAAATAAAAGGACTAAACAATTGATGCCTTTGCGCCTTCGTGTCTTAGTGTCAGATTTTCAGTATTTTGATTTGTTATTTATTGAATTAAGAAAAAGACATAGATAGGAATATTGAACATAACAAAATAATCCCTACTTTTGAATGCTTTTAAAAAATCAAACTTTATGAAAATTCTGATAATCAATAAAATTACTTTGTTAACGGTTGTATTCTTTTTTGCTGCCGGTTTAATATATAGTCAAAATTACTACATACCGTTAAATGTTCAGGCTGCTTATGAGGCCGGAACCC
>CAYOZZ010000157.1:0-1840 GCA_964408535.1 uncultured Bacteroidales bacterium
AATATAATGTAGTTGTATAATAAAAAAATATATCTTTGCGCCCAAATTTTGAATAACGATGGTAAAAAAGAAAGACGTAACAGAAGAACGGATAGAAGCCGTAGAAGAAGCGCTTAGTAAGTCGGAAATGTTTATTGAAAAGAATCAAAAGATTCTGACTATTATTCTGGGAGCCATAATCCTTGTTTTTGTACTTTTCTTCGGATATAAGAAGTACATTCAAACTCCGAAGGAAAAGGAGGCTCAGACGGCAATGTTTAATGCTGAGTATTATTTCGATCAGGATTCGGTAAACCTTGCCTTAAACGGTGATGGTGAGAACTATGGTTTCCTTGATATTATTGATGACTACGGTTCGACAAAATCTGGTAATCTTGCAAAGTATTATGCCGGAATATGTTACCTTAAAATGGGCGAATATGAAAATGCAATTGATTACCTGAAAAAATTCAGTAGTGAAGATCAGATAGTTTCGAGTATGGCTCTTGGTGCAATAGGGGATTCATATATGCAACTTGGCGATATTGACAAAGGTATTGAGTATTACCTGAAAGCGGCAAAAAAGAATGAGAATGAGTTTGCATCTCCTCCTTTCCTTATGAAAGCTGCCTGGGGTTACGAAATTAATAATGACTGGAGCGCTGCTCTCGATACTTATAATAAGATTAAAAAGGATTTTCCCAAATCAAGGGAAGCAAGGGAGCTTGACAAATATATAGCCAGGGCAAAAGCAAAACTTGGCGAATTATAAAGGTATAGTGACGTTGAAGAGGAATACCTGTTCGTAATTTCGGACAGGTATTTTTTTTCGCTACTTTTGTAAAATAAAACAATATAGCTTCAATGAATGAAAAGAATACAAGAATAGTTTTTATGGGGACACCCGATTTTGCTGTTGCTTCACTTGATAAACTTGTAAAAGGCGGATATAATATTGCCGGAGTTGTTACTGCACCCGACAGACAGGCGGGTCGTGGAAGGAAATTGTCCATTTCACCTGTTAAAAGGTATGCACTTGAAAAGGGATTGAAAATATTGCAACCCGAAAAACTGAAAGATGAAAACTTTTTGAACGAATTAAAAGCATTAAAGCCGGATATTCAGGTTGTAGTCGCTTTCCGTATGCTCCCTGAAGTTGTTTGGTCTTTGCCGGAACTCGGAACATTTAATCTTCACGCTTCATTGTTGCCTATGTATCGCGGAGCTGCCCCGATAAATTGGGCTGTTATTAACGGTGAAAAGGAAACGGGTGTTACAACCTTTTTTATTGATGAAAAGATTGACACCGGTAAAGTAATATTGAGGGAAAAGGTTGATATAGGTGAAGATGAAACTGCCGGCGAGCTGCACGACAGGTTAATGGTTACAGGTGCAGAGCTTGTTCTTAAAACGGTCGAAAAGATTATTGCGGGAGATTATACTTTGATTGATCAGAATGAAATTGGTACTTCCGGACTCCGTCCGGCTCCGAAAATTTTTAAAGAGGACTGCCGGATTAACTGGAACCGGTCTGTCGGAACAATATATAATTTTATCAGAGGTCTGAGTCCGTATCCCGGAGCTTTTACCGAACTTGTTTCTCCTGAGGGAGAAAAGTATTTCGTCAAGATATTCAAAGCCGGGAAAACAGAAAGTATTGAGGAAGGTAAACCGGCAATACTAAATACCGATGGCAAAAGTTTTATTAAAATTTCAGGAAATAACGGCTACATTGATATAAAGGAGATTCAGATTGCCGGTAAAAGAAGAATGAAAACCGAAGAGTTATTACGTGGTTTTTATATTGACAATGAATGGAAAGTCAGTCAAAATTAGCCGGATTTTCAATGTTGACACATTT
>CAYOZZ010000158.1:0-8371 GCA_964408535.1 uncultured Bacteroidales bacterium
GATATTGTTCTTGAAAAATTATAGCTTGATGAGGCTGTCATAGAATATAGAGGTGAGACCGGTCCTGCCATTGAACTGCCGTTCCAGTAATAATCATATCCCATAACCATAAAAAAGTCAATATAATCTTTCATCACGGGAATGTTGAAGGTGTTGTTCCAGTTAACGGCAGGCGCTGCAATGCTGACCTCCGACTGGGGAATGGCAGAATGCATCTGTTCGCTCAGGTCAATGATAAAATCCGTGAAAGCATTTCCGTAAGCTGAAGGCATTGCTTCAAAGTCAATGTTTACCCCTTTGGCTCCTCTCTCCTGAACCATTGTAATTATATTGTCAATGAGCGTTTGCGGTGCTGACGGAGTATTAAAAAATGTATAATGACCCGAAAAAAGAGTTACGCAAAGATGAACATTTACTCCGTTATCCAATGCCATATCAATTGCATCTGAAGAATACCAGTCGTGAGTTGTGGAGGGATTTCCCGTTGAGGGGTCAACTTCATAAGAGAAGTAGCAAAAGTCCGAAAGTAGGTCCCACTGGTAATTCAGGTAGTTTGTCCCGGCCCAGTAAGGAAAGTAGCCGAAAACCCTTTTTGTGAGTGTGTAATCTGTTGGAAATACGGCGATTTGCTTTCCGTCATACCCCTGCAATGAGTCATATTGTTCTGTGGTTGTCAGATTGAGACTTTTATAATATTCGCTTTGCTCCCTGTGAATTGATATTACAGTTTCTTTTTGGGCAAAAGAAAATATGGAAACAAAAATACTTATTAGAAGCAAGCCGAACTTAATATTTTTATAAAGCATAGATTTTCAGTTAATAAAATGTCCTCATTTAATTACAAATTCACCTTTCAGCTTTCGGTTTTCCATTGAAATTATAAAGAAGTACAATCCCGGATTCAAATTCCGTCTGTCAAATTCAATTCTGTTAATCTCATTTTCAAAATATTTTGATTTTTCTTCTCTTACGAGATTTCCAAAAGAGTTAAACACCTTGAAGTTGTATTCGCCTCCTTTTTCTGTTTTAAATTCGATTGTCGTATTATCTCCGAATGGATTCGGGAATACCTTAATATACCCGTTTTTGGTATAAAACTCATTAACACCGATAGTATCGCACTCTTCGAAAGGTCCGCCGGGTGAGCCGCCTATGCAACCTGCAAACCAGTTGCCACCGTCGTTCAGGTTACCGTTGGGGTCAAGTAATTCAAGCGTCCTGCCCGTTCCGCTGACATTTTCGGGCCAGGGTGCTTCATTTGAATAATTCACCGAAACTATCAGATTATCACCGGTATCATACAGCCTCAGGTTTTCACCGTTTTTTGAAAGTCCGAAATCAAAGGAGCCGAGAACATTTTCAACCTCGGGATATATTTCGGAAAACAAATCAATATCCTGACATAAAATCAGATATTGGGCTGTATCAAGAATAGTTTGTCCGGGAATTACGAATTGATGGTCATCATTCCCGTCTTTAAATATCCATCCCGAAAGGTTACGGCTTACCGTGTCAATGTTCAGCAGTTCAACCCAGTCGCCTGCATTAAGGGTGTCGGAAGATTTGTAGTTTATCTCATTGATAATGATGTGTGCAGTATCCTGTCCGGTTGTGTCAATCACAAAAAAGGCTTTAAAGATATCATTTGTGTCAATGTTAACCGTTAAATGTTGTTTCAGGGTATCCTCGCCCGATATTATCATATTGGAACTCCAGTGTGAAAAGAGGTATCCCTCGTTTGGTACGGCAGTCAGGTCAACAGGATTACCGTCAAAGTAGGTGCCTGTCCACGGCAGCGAGTCAGGAATTATTGTGTTTATTTTTATTTCACCGTGATTGACCGAATCTATTTCAAGAGTTAAATCAGTAAGTTTTGTCAGTCCGAATTCGTCCATATAGTGCTGCCGGACATAGGTTTCGCGGTTTTCGGCAAATGAAATCATTTCATCAACATTTGATTCCCATGTTTCCATATCTCCTCCCCACCGGGCTAATTGACCCGGCATTTCGGGTTCCATACTCTGTCTGAACTGTTCGATGAGAGCAATCGTATTATCTTTGTGCAAAACAGTATTAAACATATCGGCACTCCGGTTTATAAAATACCTCTTATATTCATCGTTTTCCATCAACCGTCTGAAAGGAGTATGATTATCGGTATATAAAATAGTCCAGTGCAGAATCCTGTAAAGCTCATTTTTTGTGACATAAGAGTAAAGTCCGAATCCAAAATCGGTATCGGTCATAATATATCTCCATTTCGAGGTCTCATTGTTTTCTCTCCAGCATTTGATGTTGTTATTGGGCCAGTCGGGATTGACGTAAAACATTTCTGTTATAAAATAATCGGTGTAATTATCAATATCCAGTAGCTTTGAAATGGAATCTACTGTTAAAGAATCAATTACGGGAGCAGCTTTTATATAGTCCATCATAGCTGCATAATGATAGTTGTTCCCTATAACAACCGTTTGATTATCACGAAGTATGCTTATGTTATCTTCAGGAGCGCCAAAATTTTCATTAAGATAATATTTTCCGATTTTTTCACGGATATTATAAACTCCCCAGTAATCACCATTCAGAAATACGACAGAGGGTTCGTAATCCTGAATGTCAATGTCTGTTTCCTTTTGAATCAGCTTGTGCATAAAGGCATCCCTGAAATGAGTTACGTTATAATCCTGACCTGAATTGCGAAGAATAAATCTTTTAAATGAGTAAATATCTTTATCCTTAAAAAGTTTATAGTCAACGGTTGATTTTCCATATCTTCCTTTTGCAAGGATTCTTAAACTTTTTTGCGGATAGGCACGTGAGTAACCTCCATTAATTTTCAGACCTATATCCTGGTCAAATCCGATATTTTGTGATGTGTCGAAATACTCAATATGTGCCGACTTTTCCCAATCCATCCAGAAATTGGCATTGTGATAGGGGAAAGTGGTGTCGGCATTTGGGCCTAATACATAAATTCCGTGCTCCCAGTCCCACAAATCAAACGGGTCAACGCTGATTGAAATTACAGGGAAAGTGGAACTGACATCAATAAAATATGTCTTTGTTGTTATTTTGCCGGGTATAAAACCCTGTTTAAATATCCTTGCTCTTAATACCGTTGTAGAATCAATATGGATGGGTTCGCTATACATAAAGGATGTATCAACCGGAACAGCACCGTCAAGTGTGTACCGGATAGTATCGCCCGGCTGGTAATTTTGTATTGAAATATCCGTACTTCCGCCGTAAAATCCCGAAGGCAGTGAGAATACAGGTTCTTCTGTATATCCATTAAAACTGAGGGAATTATTGTTTGAAAATCCCGGGGAAACCGAGTCGAAAAAAACCATATTACTATTCCCGTCAATGGTTCTCCCATAAGAGTCATCGGCATTCATTGAAGGGAATTCGATAAAATCAACAGTGTTTCCCTGTGGGTTGCTGATTGTCAGGCTTTCTCCGCTTCCCGACAGTTGGAAATTCGTATGAAGATAAATGGGTTTGTCTCCGAACCATTCCGGAACCGGCTGGTATGTAAAGGAGTCATCCTCTATCCCAAAGGTCAAAAAGGGAATCAGGGATGAATTACCGTAATTATTCCAAGCATTCAGGCCCTGAATTGCAAGCAGGTTTTCTCCATTGTGGACATTACTTTTGAAAAGTTCCATATCAATTCTGAATTCATCGGGTTTCCCGCCCTGAAACATTTGAGCCTGATGTGCTACCCAGGCCCAGTCGTTCCATTTTTGGATTTTACCTTCGTAACCGATGTTGGCACGTGCTATTTCCACACCGTTAAGATATGCAACAAAGGCATCATCATAGTCAACGTGAAGCAAAACATAAGATATTATTGATGTATCCGGAATGGTAAAAGTTTTACGAATATATACGGTTGGAACGGTATCGGGCATAATCGTGTTATCATCCCCGTCACCTCTTCCGAAGCCGCCCTGACCTTCTAACCAGGATGAGTCATCAAAACCGGGTTCTTTCCAATCAGGGTCGGGTTCTTCGGTTGCAAACAGGTATTTCCAGATATCATCGGCGTAGATGGCAGTTTCCCAATGATTAACTATTGCTTTACGGTTTTTGTTGCTGGCAAAGACTGTCATAAATGAATCAGGTTGCAGTGATACATCCGGGAATTTCCATTTGTCAGGTTCCTCCGGATTGTCGGAAACCGACCAGTTAAGTAACGATACCGTCTCTTCTCCGTTGTTGTAAAGCTCAAACCAGTCAGGATATTCACCGTCTTCGTCAATAAAACTCAAAGCATTACGAGGGCAAATTTCATTAATGACTATCTGTGCATTTGACCTTAGGATAGCTGAAAGCAAACTGAAAAGTAAGACTAATTTAAATGATGAATTCAGCATTTTTAAAAATTTCTGTCAAAATTAGTCAAAATCCTTAATAAAAAAAATCCCGGCAGAATTCCACCGGGATTTTTACAAATTATTTCACTTCGGTATTATCTGATAAATACCTTTTCGGAATAGATTTTAGATGAAGTGTTCATCCTTACGATATAAATTCCTGAACCGTCGTTTATCCTGATTTTGTTCAGTGTTCCACTTACCGCTTTTTTAGCAGCAATCAGTTGTCCCATAATATCATAGACTTCAATATTTCCCGTTATCATTTCAGGTACTGAAACATATACATCTTTATTAGCAGAGTATATCTTAACGGATAATATCTCATCCTGTGATGGTTCCCCGAATCCCGATTTAAACTCGAAGTGAAGTACAAATCTGTCAGCATCATCAACCGGACTTGCCACAAATTCATAAACCTTTGTCTTGTTAAGGTCAATTATTTTATCCTCGAAAAGGTCTTCAAGATAAATTCCGGTACCTTGTGCAAAACTTTCAACCTCATCAGCGGTTATTGTGTAAGTACTTTCGGCACCAACTGTGAAGCTGACAGGAACCGTTACTTCTTCTTTCACAGGCAGGATGTCCATCGAAAGATTATTGTTACCTTCAACAGCAAACATCTGCGGAGCTTCTGAAATACCCGGAATTTTGTATGCATCAAATTCACTGTCAAAGTTTTCGGTTGCCATATTATTAAAACCTACAATCATTTTGTCGGCATAACCGTTTCCACTGACAGTAAGATTCAGAATATTTGGCTGTGAACCCGAACTCTTATAGAAATTCTTTGATGTATGTACTCTCTCGCTTTGAGGGATTGTAATGGCAGGTGAAGCGGCATTTGCTTTAACCCAGAATCCTTGAGCCGGAGGAATTTCACCATCGCCCATAGTACCTGTTCCTAAGGTTGCATTCCAGTTGTAATACTGTCCGTCACTGCCGTTATAGACATAAACCGTAGCATCAACATTAGTCCTCGACCAGTTACTGTTCCATTCAATAGCTGATGGATATGGATTACCAAGAAGGTTCCAGCCGTCACCAGTACCTGCTCCCGGTGTATAGGTCAATGCCGGAGGAGTAATGTCTCCGGTATTAAATGTCCCTTCGTAAGAAACAGTTGTCGGGCCTGTTAAACTCCCTGCTGCCCAGTCTGCAAAGCCTTGTCCGGGAGTCAACGGGTGATTCAATGCAGTTATGTATGTCCAGCTACTATCAGTCTCGGTAAAATACTTCAGATAAATTCCGAGATATACAGCACTTTGAGCGTTTGTAACCGGTGATGAGATAAGGTGCCAGGTATTTTCTGTGAGATAAGTCTGATATTCAGATTTCGTATTATCATAATAAAGTGATCCGTTGTCAATTATTGATGAATTGCCTGTAGCATCCGATTCAAGAATAAGCTCATTAATCACGACCAGACTTTTTCCTGCCGGAACGGTCAAATACGTATTCGGTTTTAATACCAGACTCCTAACATTGGCATTTGCGCCTGTGTTTGTCTCAGGATAATAAGTTTTGCCTTCTGACAATACAATATCGTCATTAACCGACGGGATAACTCCGCCACTCCAGTTGCCGGCATTTCCCCAGTCGTTACTTATATTTCCAACCCATTTAACTCTGTCGTCATCAACGCATAATGTAAATGAACCACGGTAATACTGGTAATTATTATCTACCGAGATGTAATACCAATTACCTTCGGTTAATCCGGTAACCTGAATGGTTACATTATCATCATTTCCGGTATATCTGTTACAGGCAACCTCAGTAACTCCGTCAGATTCCCATAATGCAACATTAATTCTTCTGATTGTTCCGAATGAACCACCTCTTAGAACTGTAATTGTTGCTTTTCCTGTTGCAGTAGCCTGGAATTTGAACCATCTGTTGTAGTTAGGAGAAGTGTTCCAGCAGGAGGCAGCGTTTCTGTCAGATGTGGCGCCAATAGTTGAATATTCGGCATCCGCACTACACCATTCAACAATTGAAGGAATCTCAATAGCCCCTTCGTACCAGTCGTAATCAACGGTAGTGTCCATAGCAATAGTGAAAGACCCCCTGTAATATTGATAGTTGTTATCAACAGAGACATAATAAGTATTTCCGACCGTAAGGTTCAGGGACTGAACAAACACATTATCCGCATTATTGATATATCTGTTACAGGCAACTTCCGTAGTACCGTCAGCCTCCCAGATAGCAGCATTGATTCTTTGAATAGTACCGTAAGACCCTCCCCTAAGGATACTGAGTTTTACAACGGGGCTTGTAGCCACAAACTTGAACCATCTGTTGTAGTTAGGAGAAGTATTCCAGCAGGAAGCGGCATTTCTGTCCGGTGTAGCACCGACGGTAGTATAAGCAGCAAGTGCTGATTGCCATCCTGGTTGGTGCTGAATCTCAATAGCCCCTTCGTACCAGTCGTAATCCACAAATCCTAATGAGAAAGTACCTCTGTTTATAGATTTGTAATTATCAACTGAGATATAGTACCAATTTCCAATTGTCAGTCCTGTGGCGTTAACCTTGATAAGGTTTTCCAATGGCCACTGATATGTTCCGCAGGCAACTTCCGTTAAACCGTCTGATTCCCATATAGAAGCATTAAGCTTTGTAGCTGTACCATAGGCCCCACCGGATTCAATAATCAAGTCAGCTTCAGTACTTGTTGCCTGAAATCTGAACCATCGGTTAAAGAAGACAGTATCGGGTTGCCAGCATGAGCCGGGATTTCTGTCAGGTGTTGCACCTACTGTAGTATATTCGGCAAGTCCGGAAAACCAACCTGTTTGATGCGGAATTTCAATTGCCCCTTCATAGTAATCATAATCAACAGCCATATCCATACAAATAGTGAAGGTTCCACTGACAGACTGCCATTGATTATCAACCGAAATATAATACCATTGTCCGTAAGTTAAATTCATTGTTTGCAGAACGATACTGTCGTAAGGATCTTTAAATACTCCGCAGGCAACTTCAGTTGTGCCATCTGATTCCCAGATAGCAGCATTGATTCTACGTATTGTTCCAAAATTTCCATCTGTTTTAATTGTAACCTTGGCAATAGAAGCATTGGCCTGAAATTTAAACCAAACATTTCTTTCCGGCGGGTTAACAACCCAGCAGGAACCGGCATTTAAATCTCCGGTTGCATCAACGTTCGTGTAAGCTGCATCAGCAGAACACCAATTGGATTGGTGTGGAATTGTAATTGCATTTGCAAAATCATCATTTGCCGGCTGTGCATAAGCATATTTGCTTCCTGTAAATATAAGGAAACCAGCCAATAATAATAAAGTAAAATGTTTCATAGTTAAATGGTTTTTAATTTTTATATTATTTCAGTGCAAAACTAATAAAAAATAGGGAAACCCCAAAAATATTTATTACTTAAGCAAATTTTTTGTAAAAACCCCTATGAAATTATTTAATATTAAAAATCTGAAATTGAAATTATTGTATATAAAAGATTTTTTTTATACTTTTGCAGTCCCTTATAAAGTATCAATATAAATACTATGAAGAAAGCAAAGGTTTTATTCGTTTCTCAGGAGATTACACCTTATCTGCCGGAAAGCCATATGGGATTAGTAAGTCGCTATCTGCCGCAGGGTACTCAGGAGAAAAAACGAGAGATCAGGACGTTTATGCCCCGGTTTGGAAATATTAATGAAAGAAGGAATCAACTGCATGAGGTGATAAGGTTGTCAGGTATGAATCTTATTATTGACGATAATGACCACCCTCTGATTATTAAAGTAGCTTCAATTCAACAAGCGAGAATGCAGATATACTTTATTGATAATGAAGATTTTTTTCAAAGAAAATTTACGCTAACCGATAAAAACGGAAAGTTTTTCCCTGATAATGATGAAAGAGCAATTTTTTTCTCAAGAGGTGTTCTGGAGACTGTAAAAAAATTGGGATGGGCACCTGACATTGTTCATTGTCACGGCTGGATGACAAGCCTTGTACCG
>CAYOZZ010000159.1:0-1716 GCA_964408535.1 uncultured Bacteroidales bacterium
TGAAGGTATGGGGCACGCCGCCATAAGCGGTATGTTTGCCGCTTATCAGGTTAAAAGGTCTCTGGAGCAAAATGATTTCTCAGCCGGATTTATGAAGCAATATGATGATGATGTTTATGATAAAATCGGAAAAGAGTTGAATATCAGCAGCAGAATACCCCGCTTTATAAAATATCCCCGTCTTTTCAATGCAGTTGTGAACAAGACATTAAACAGTGATATTCTGCGTGAGAAACTGACTATGGCAATGACCGATCTGGAAATCAGGAAGGAACTTAAAAAGCCGACGTTATATTTGAAAATTCTGTTGGGCAGATAAAGTTTTTCTATTGAAAATACGGTTTGAAAAATTGCGAATTCCACCATTTTTCCACCTTTAATCCCCATTGTTAAAAAATTAATATTCAATTTCATACGAACATTATAGTATTTTTGCAGCACTAATTAAAAATCATTTTTTATGCTAGATCAAATATTAAACGGCCTGAAAGGCCAGATTGGAGACAAGTTGACACAGATTCCCGGATTTAATGCAAATCAGATTGATGATGTCATTGGAATTACGGGTGAAGTTGTTCAGGAAAAAGTCTCATCACAGTTAACGGGTGGCGGGGTAAGTACATTGATGAATTTATTTTCGAATTCATCAAATAACAGTGCCGCCGATTCACTCCAAAATTCAATAACTGAAGGAATTGTTTCAAAACTGATGTCAAAACTTGGGTTAAACAGTTCGATTGCATCATCAATTGCCGGTGTTATTGTTCCGATGGTAATTTCCAAAATAACAGGAGAAAACAGTAAAACACCTGATGATGATCCGTCACCTCTCGCAAATTTATTCGGAGGTGGTGACAGCAACTCAATAGGAGGAATGCTAAACAAATTATTTTAACCGATTAAGGTATTTTATATTAAACAATCAAATTAAATTAACTTTTAAAAACAAAAAATCATGGCAAAATTATCTGATATCGAAGGAATTGGAGATGCTTATGCAGCTAAACTCAAAGAGGCCGGAGTAACTTCGGTTGAAAATCTTCTGAAAACAGGAAGCGACAAAAAAGGTCGTAAAGCAATAGCTGAAAAATCAGGTCTTAACGAAAAAATGATCCTTAACTGGGTTAACCGTGCCGACCTTACAAGAATTAAAGGTGTTAGTACACAATATGCCGATCTTCTGGAAGCAGCCGGTGTTGATTCGGTTCCTGAACTGGCAACCAGAAAACCTGAGAACCTTCAGGCTAAGATGGTTGAAGTTAACAATGATAAAAAACTTGTTCGCCAGGTTCCGTCATTGTCACAAGTTGAAGATTGGGTAAAACAGGCAAAAAAACTGCCTAAGGTTGTTACTCATTAATAATCATAAGTTTTATTTTTTAATACCCGGACATCAGATTGGTGTTCGGGTTTTTTTGTTTCCAGTCAATCAGGGAAAAATACCAAGATAGGCTTTAACCTAATTCCTTTTTATCTTTTATAGTTGATAAAACTTTGGTCTTTTTATCCTGTATATATGACAAAATAGATATTTTCATTTATCCGGGAATAATAGTTAGCAGGTCGAAAGTAAATAACAGCATTTTTAACTGTCATAAATTTATTTACTTTTGCCGTTAATATTATGATACGGGAAAAAGGTAAAAAACAGCAGGTCAGGTCAATGTTCAACAACATTGCCCATCGTTACGATTTTCTTAATCATTTTCTGTCGGC
>CAYOZZ010000160.1:0-10053 GCA_964408535.1 uncultured Bacteroidales bacterium
TGAGGTGCCGATAACATAAAGCAGATACAAAATCCCGAAAGCGAGAATGTTTTTCCTTTTACGACTGCTGCGGACTCTTTGAATCTTATCCTTAAAGTTAAATTCAAGTATCCATGTCAACCCGATAACGAGAATAACAGGCGGCACTAACTTATCATAAAGCGGAACGACAAAGGCCAGAATTATGAATGAATAAAAATATATTTTGTCTCTTATGAATGTGTTTATCATTTTTCAAGCAATTTTAACATTATTTCTTCAAAACGTTTTGACAATATTTTGTAATCATGATTTGCAATGGCATATTCTTTTCCGTTTTTACCTAAGGTTTCTTTTTCTATAAGAGGTAATTTTTTGATTGTTACAATTGCCTCTGCAAGTTTTTCGGGATTTTCAGGTTCAACGGCAATTCCGCATCCTGCCTCCTCAACCATATTGTTGCCTGCTTTTATTGCCTGAATGACCGGTTTTGATGCCATCATATAATCAATCATTTTATTCGGGCTGATACCAAAACGAAAAAGCGGTTGATGTTGAAGACCTATATACAGGATATCAAACCTCGCCAGTAAACCGGGGATTTCTCTTTTATCAACAGAGTCGAGAATAAAAATATTAGTTAGTTTTTTTTGTGAAATTAGCGACAATAAATTATCCTTTTCAGGACCTTTACCAACCATTACAATTGCAACGGAATCATTTTTGAGTTTTTCGCCGGCAACTATCAATGATTGCAAGGCATTAGCCAGCCCGAGAGTTCCCGTATAACCAACAAGCGTATCGTATTTACTTCTGATTTTTTCAATTGATTTTGCCGTTTCTTCATTTAAGGGTTTCGGGGTATCCCACTCTGATTTCACAAACCCGTTGGGGATAAAATACCATTTGTTATTTTGTAAACCCTTGTTAATCATATAATCTTTTGTTTTCGGCAGCATAGAAACAACGGCATCGGCATTCCGGTATGCAAACGATTCGGCGTGCTGCATAGCCATAATAAACGGATGGTGTTTGCTCATCTCTCCGAGTTCCATTGGAGATAAAGGCCACAAATCGTGAACTTCATAAATATATTTTGCGCCGGCGGATTTTGCAATTTTACGGGCAACATAATTATCGCTTGGGTATGTTGAAGATGCTATGACAATATCGGGTTTGTATTTTCTTGCAATAAAAGATGATTTAATAAAAAGCTTTTTGATAAAGGCAAACATATTTTTCGCCCTTCCGAACCCGTTGCCTTCATATTCGGGTGTTTTTACCCACAGATAACCGATGCCGTCAACATCCTGTTCAAAGAAATTGCCGGATATTTCAGGATTGTATTTTCGTAAATGCGAATTGTTGGCAAGAATAACAGTCACATTATGCCCCTTTGCCGTCCATTCTTTGGACAAATAGTACGGACGGTATTCCATACCCATCGCCGGTGAACCCGCATAATGATTTATCAATAATATATTCATTGCCATATCGAATTTCAAAGTGTGTTTATAGTTTCCACATACCCTTTTATTGACTTTGGAAATATAGCCCTCTCCGCAATTATCTTTCTGTTTTCATTAAAAATATCCTCTTTCTTCTTAAGAATGCTTTTCAAATCATTAACTCCAGTACCAGAGCTTAAAAACAGACCGTTTTTATTTTCTTCAATCCATTCCCTGTTTGCAGGTATATCCGATACAATTGGAATACATCCGAAAGCCATTGCCTCAATAAGCGACACCGACGTAGAATCGGATGTAGGAACGGAAATATAAAACTGAGCTTTTCCGTAAAATGAAACCTGCTCCTCAAGTGATATAAACCCCTTAAAGCGGATTTTATTCTCAAGCTGTAACTCTTTTGTCAGATTAACAAGTTCGTTACGCAAAGGCCCGTCGTTTGATATAATAAGCCTGGCACCGGGATTTTCATCAGAAATTATTTTAAAAAAACGGATTACCTTATCAATATTATAATTCCCGGAAAGTATCCTGTTCGAATAAAACAGATTCTCATCCTTTTCATCAATATCTGTATCGGGTAGTTTATCAATACCGAAAATAAAAGTGGAAACTTTTACAGGTGAAATATCATTAATTACTTTCGTCATATATTCCGAGTCGGATGTGGCAAGATCAGCAGCATTTAAACAGAATTTGGTGATTTTATAATAAAGCGTGCTTTTAAAAGGTGTAACCAGTATATCCGACCCCCAGGCTGACTGTATAAGTTTGAATTTTAAACCGGAAGTTTTTTTTATTAAAGCAGCCAAAAAACCGTGGCTTGTAATGTAATGAGGGTTTACAAAATCAGGATCAATTTTTTTTATGATATTTTTTACAATGAATATCTTTTTAAGTATTCCGGCATTACCGCCTTCTTCCCTTACCGGCAAATTAAGATTGTAAATATTCTCCTGTGGAATAATGGCTTTAATATCGTCGTGGGTCGAAGTTGATGAAATTATGTAAACCTCAAAATATTTCACAAGTTCTTTTACCCATTTTACAAGATGGACACTTTGTGCATTACCTATAACGAGATATTTTTTCATAAATCCTTTTTCTCAAGAACAAAAAAGTATTGATAACTAAGCTCAACTTTTTCTTCTTTAATGATATCGAAATATTGTCTGAAAAGGTTTCTGACTTTTTTTCTGGGATAATTTTTTTTACCCATTTCCCAGTAGTGCACATTGTTATACTTCCATTTTCTTGTAATAAATTCAAGATTGATAAGGAAACTGAAAGTCCAAGTGCCGAATAACCGTTTAAAAATGGAAGATTTAATTATTCCTTCGATAGTAACTGCCGTAAAAGGTATTGAAATAATCACCCTGCCTTTTGAAACCCGTCCAAGCTCTGACAGTGCCTGCGGAACATCTTCCCAGGGAATATGTTCAATCATCTGAAAAGCGCAAACCACATCAAATTCATTATCTTTAAACGGAAGATTTCTTACATCTGCAACCACATCAGGTTTAAGTGTTTCGTCAAAATCGCAGGAGGTAACCGGCAGGTTGTGCTGCTTTAGATAGTTGTTTAATGTTTTATTTCCAATTCCGACCTCAAGAACATTTTTTGGATTTGATTCCGTAATAAACTTTACCTGATAATAATATGATTTAAAAGCTCCGAGGTCATCGCTGGTTATTGTCGTGTAAACTTTACTGCTGTCGTATTCAACCATAGATTATTGATTATTAATTTAAGCACTTTTTGTTTAAAACCTTTTGCAAAGTTACTCAGAGTTTTTCTAATATCATTTTTTCGAGTTTCTTTACCTGTTCTTTCCTGTGAAATTGTTTGAAATACTCCATTTTAACCTTTAATCTTTTTTTCTCTTTCCAAAGGTTGTATGTCGTCAGAATGACCTTTTTAATATCATCAATGTTATCAAAGTCAGCGATAAAACCCGCATTGCAATCCCTAATCAGTTTTGCCGATTCGGAGTTTATGCCCGAAAGAGCAATGACAGGTTTTCGGGATGCAATATATTCGTATAATTTACCGGGTAAATACTTTGAGATAGAGCCGGGAACAATTAAAAGGTTGGCATCCGCCTCTTTAATCCGTTTTTCTGCCTGTTTGTGCGGAATTTTACTGGTTGTAGTAACTATGCTTTTTAACTCTGAAGGAATTACAACCGTATTTCCCGCACCTACAAATACAATTTTCATTTCGGGTAATCGCTTTTCTGCCTTAAGCGAGCTAATCGCTTTTAAAAAAGAGTAGGGTTTTATATCAGAATAAAAAGTTCCGGTATGGCAAATTGTAAAAACCTCGTTATAGTTATAATCATCACTGATTTCAAAATCATAACCGTTTCTAATTTCTTCAACTGCAACTTTTCCCTTTGCCAATCCTTTAAATGCTTTTACAAGGGCGGGAGTTGTAGTTGTAATTAAATCGGCCTTTTCAAATAGTCTTTTTTCAATTTTTGAAAGATATATTCTGTTTAGCCGGTTGTTATACGGATTCAGGCTCATTTCATCGCGCATATCGGCAATCCATTTAAAGTCATAGCCCTCATTTTTTAATTTTAAAACGGCAGAATGAGGCTCAACAGTCGGGAAAGTGCTTAAAACAATATCAACTTTGCTGTTTCTATTAATTGTCATAAATGCCTTTATTGCTTCATCCTCCCAGTTTCTGTTTTCATTATGAATAAAACCGGTGAAAATCTTGTTATACAAGGCTTTTAATTTGTGAACAACAAATGATTCTTTTCCGGTAAACTTAATTTTTAAAAAATGAGGTTTATTCTCAAGCCTGATAATTCTAATCTTTTCAATCTCTTTAAACTCATTTCTTTTTCCGGTTTCGGTGCAAATAACAGTTATATTAAATACATTTTTATTAAAATATTTTGCAAAAGCCTCCAGTCTGTTTGAAGCAGTTGAAATTTCAGGTGGAAAATAGAGAGTGAAAATCACCAGATTTATCTTATTGTCAACGGATTTTATCATAGTTCATTGAATGATTTGTGATACATAGATAAAATTTTGAAATAGAGAAAAATGAGAAATATAACCTGAATTATACCGAATGTTATAAGGATTTCCGTCACACTAAGTTTCAAAGCTCCCGGAATAATAACCGAAAGTATCAGGACAAAATTACCTAACAGATTCAGAATAAAATACTCTTTTTGTTTATTAATAATTAAAGGGACGGTCGTTGCCGGTCCCGTAATAAATTTAATAAAAATCCATATCGCAAGTATCCGAGCATATTCGCCGGCGACAACCCACTGATTGCCAAGTACAAATGTGAAGAGCCAGGGGCTTATGAAAAGGAATAATATTAATCCTGGAAATGAGATTATAGCCATTGACCTTACTATTTTGTTTAGGTTTATGGAAATATCAACTCCTTCGGCAAACTCTTTTGACGCTTTTTGATAAAATACCTGGGCAACAGATGTGGAAATAACAGTAAGCGGAATCAGCAATATTCTGATTGATTTTGAAACCTCACCAAGAGTTGCTGAGTCAAAAAACAGGGAAAAAACAAATATCAAACCGCTGATTTGCATCATCTCCGATATTGTCAGAAGGACATTTATTTTAGGGAATTCCGAGTACTTTACGGCCTGTGTTTTAATATGTTTTTTTGAAATGGATTTGATATGCTTTAAATCCGACTTTAAAAAACGGGCAATAAATAAAAGTGCAGATAGAATCTGACCTGCAATTTGTCCGAGGATAAGTCCCAGCGAAGACATTTTCATTATTCCGAACAAAATGGAGCTTCCGGCTTTCCCTGAACTTTCAAAGACTTTTGTAAGCCCTATGATTTTCATATACTTTTGTCGCAGCGACCAGTAAAGCAGTGACCGGTTCAGTCCAAGCAGGAAAATGCCGATGGGAACGAAATACATATACTTTGTAAAATCCTTGTGGTCACTTAGATTTATCAGAAATTCACCCTGAAAAAAGATAATTATGTATGTCAATAGCGATACACCTGTTACAATAGCAATTGATAGTCCGAGCAGGTTAACGGCCTTGTCTTCCTCACCGGGCAATACAATTGCCATCTCATAGCGTGCAGTTGCAACGGAACCTATCATTACCACAAGTGCAGCATATATCTCAAATATTCCGAATTCAGCGGGAGTAAACATACGAGAAAGAACCGGTTCGGCAGCGAAGGGTATCAGCATTGCAACAGAACTTCCCGATACGAGAGTTAAAACGTGTTTTGCAAATTCCGATTTCTTTATTTTACTGATCACCTGATAAGTCAAATTCAATGAATGGCAAAAGTACATTAAATTTTATAACCGAATAATCTTTGTAATCCTGTCAAATATGTATTTTTGTGCAATTAAATTTTATGCAAAAAATTAATTTCATAAAGGACTATCTGAAATATCGCTTTTTATCGCGAACAAAGTATGATATACACCCGCCGTTTCTGTTCGATCTGGTTACGAAAGTGTTTGAGGATAAAAAGAGGTATTCCGATTATGTCAGGGTGGAGAGTTTGAAGAGGAAGTTGTTGAAAGATAAGAGGGAGATTGAGGTTCAGGATTTTGGAGCCGGGTCATCGGTTGATAAAGATAATATTAAGGTTGTAGCCCGGATTGCAAAATATTCATCCAAGCCGAAAAAATATGCACGGCTTTTATACAGGCTTGTAAAATATTTTAAGCCCGGTACAATTCTGGAGCTTGGTACATCGTTAGGATTCAGTACTGCTTATATGGCTTTGGCACGACCCGAAGCAAAAGTGATTACGATAGAGGGATGCCCGAATATCTCGGCTTTGGCGCAGGAAAACTTTGATAATCTGAAAATAGAAAATATAAGGCTTACGACGGGAGAGTTTGACGGGGTTTTGCCGGAAGTGTTGAGTAAGATTGATAAACCGGATTTTGTTTTTATTGACGGTAATCACAGAAAGGAGCCGACAATAAAGTATTTTGAGATGTGTCTCGAAAAAGCGCATAACGATTCGGTTTTTATTTTTGATGATATTCACTGGTCGGACGGAATGACAGAAGCCTGGGATTATGTTTGCCGGCATCCTTCGGTTACGTTGTCGGTTGATATTTTTGCAATGGGACTGATATTTTTCAAAAGGGAGTTGAGTAAAGAGCACTTTATTGTTAAATTCTGACAAATAAATCGTTTATATGCAATTTTAATCATATATTTGCCTGACATAAAAAACCTTACATAATGAACGAAGAAGTAATTAAACTTATTGATATACAACGGCATTTTAAAGTCGGGACAGAGATAGTAAGAGCCTTGCGCGGTATTTCTCTTTCGATTAAGCGGAACGAATTTGTAGCACTTATGGGGCCTTCGGGTTCGGGAAAGTCAACCTTGATGAATCTTCTCGGATGTCTTGATACTCCGACAAGCGGGCAGTATTTTCTAAACGGGCAGGATGTCAGCAAGATGGATGATAATGAGCTTGCTGAAGTGAGAAACAAGGAGATTGGGTTTGTGTTTCAGACCTTTAACCTTCTGCCGCGCTCCACTGCTCTTGAAAATGTTATGCTACCGCTTGTGTATGCCGGCAAGAACAAGACAGAGCGGATGTCAAGGGCAAAAGAGGTTTTGGCCGATGTTCAGCTGACCGACAGGATGGCGCACAGACCGAACGAACTTTCGGGAGGTCAAAGACAAAGGGTGGCGGTGGCAAGAGCTTTGGTTAATCATCCTTCAATAATCCTTGCTGATGAGCCTACCGGAAATCTTGATTCAAAAACTTCCATTGAGATTATGGGGCTTCTTGAAGATATTCACAAGGCAGGAAATACCATTATCGTTGTAACACACGAGGAAGATATCGCTCTGCACGCCCACAGGATTATCAGACTGATTGACGGACAGGTTGAATCGGATGAAATTAATCAAAACCCTGTAAAAGTTTCGGACTATCAGATGCAGGAGGCTTAATTAGGTTTGAACGTAAGTAGTTAATAATGATTGATTCATTAAAGATAAATGAAATAATTAACCGGATTGTTGAAAGTTATAATCCTGATAAAATAATATTGTTCGGTTCGTATGCCTCCGGAAAACCTAATGAAGACAGTGATTTGGACTTGCTGGTTATTAAAGAAACCGATATGCCCAGATTTCAAAGAGAGTTTGAAATATATAAATCTTTAATCGGTTCAATGGTGCCTGTAGATATTTTGGCTTATACGGGGAAAGAACTTGAGCAGGAAAAAGCGGATAAATGTTCATTTTTAAATAGTGCTGTTAAATCGTCAAAGATACTTTATGAACGAAAATTTTAAAATCTATACAAAAGGCGGGGATAAGGGAAGTACTTCATTAATTGGAGGGACAAGGGTCCCGAAATATGATGAGAGAATTGAAGCTTACGGCACTGTGGACGAGCTCTGTTCTTTTGCGGGTCTTTTAAGAGACCAGAATATTGATAATCATTACAAAGATATACTTCTTATAATTCAAAACAGGCTGTTTGTTATTGAGTCCCTTCTTGCTGCCGATTCCGAAGAAAGTGCGGAAAAGCTGCCGAAGATAGAAGATACTGACATTGAACTTCTTGAAAAGGAAATTGATGTTATGGAAAAGGAATTACCTGCGCTGACATCATTTATTTTACCCGGAGGTCACACAACTGTATCCTATTGTCACATTACACGTACAATATGCCGGCGTGCAGAGCGTTTGACAATAAAATTGAGTGAAAAGTACCGGATTGACGGGTTAATTATTAAGTATCTGAACCGACTATCTGACTACTTTTTCGTGTTGGCACGAAAATTGTCTAACGATCTCAATGCAGAAGAAATACTCTGGAAGCCTTTTAAATAAAGAGTTTCAGAGGGAATTAAAAGAAATAAATATTTTCTTTGATTTTATTTAAAAAAAATTACTTTTGCACGAAATTTAAACAAATTTAAAAACGATGTACTGGACTTTAGAATTAGCATCCAAACTGGAAGACGCACCCTGGCCTGCAACGAAGGAAGAGTTAATAGACTTTTCCATCAGATCGGGTGCACCTATGGAAGTAATCGAAAACCTCAAGGAGATAGAGGATGAGGGCGAGGCCTATGAAAGAATTGAGGATATTTGGCCTGACTACCCTACAAAAGAGGATTTCTTCTTTCATGAGGATGAATATTAGAAATTGATTTCTAACAAAGTAAAAAGAGCGGCTTACATTATATGAGCCGCTCTTTTTATTTTATACGATTTTTACTTATTCAGTAATGATCACAAGATATCTGGATGATTTCCAGAATCTTTCATAGTTTGTAATATGCAAAACCCTGCTTTCCTTTTCGCCCAATATCTCATAAGAATCGGAAGGATGATCCGTCACCATTTTAAATTTACTTCCGGGAATTGCAAATTCGGTTATTTCCCTGATGTCAATCTTTGTGAAGTTTTCATCATTAAAATCGGACTTTAATTTTTTTGTTTTACCAATTCCTATAAACCCGCCTGTTGCTGTTATAATCTTGTTCTCTTTCAGGAATTTCTTGCTTCCGAATACATAATAGCCTGTATAAAGTTCTTCCGTTTTCATCTTAAGTTCGTCAGCCTGCCCTTCGATTATCTTGTTTTTAACATCGTTATCGGCTTTCAGATTGTTAACATCCTGTGTCAGCCTGATAACCTTAATGTTAAGTTTTTCCAGCTCGCCTCTTAATGTCTCGATTTCTACATCCTTTTGCTGAATTTGCTTGTTAAGATGATCAACCAGTTTTTCCAGTTCGGCAATTTGATAGTTAGCCTTACCAAGACGTTTTTTCATATTTGCCAGCTTCTCTTTTGTGTCGGAAAGAAGTTGATAAATAGTGTTGATGTCATAATTTATCTGATCTTTAGCACTCTTTTTAAGTTCGGTTTTGCCTTTTGTTTTTTCTGTAATAATCATCTCTCTCTCCTTAATGGAGTCGAGATTGTACTGTATTTCATTAAAAGCCTGAAGAAACTCATTTATTGATTGTTCTTTCATACTCTCTTGCTGAACAAGGCTGTCGTTAATAGCCTCAAGTCGTTTAACCTTTTCCTGATTGCAACTCATTGCAAACGGAACGATCAATAGGATCCAAAGAAATTTTTTCATTTTGCTCTAATTTTGAATTTTTAATTATTTATATGAATTATCATTTACTTATTAAACAAGAATATCTGGTAAATGTTTAATGATTTGCTGATTTGAGATTACCTGTATTTATTTCTCTATAAATTTTAACGTTATAAGTTAAAATAAATTATATAATTCGGAAAGTTTTTAAAATTTTGATTTTTTCAGAACATCAATCATCCTTCTTTGTTTTTTTGTGGGTCTGCCTTCGCCACGTCTTCTGAATTCATAATTCAGTTCCCGCATTAGTTTTAATTTGTCATATTCTTCCTGAGGAGTTAAGTCTTCCAAATAATCTTCAACAAGTTTGGCTGAAACCCTGTTTTTTAACAGTCCGACAACTTTAACTGTTTTAACAATTGGTGTTAGGCTGATAGAAATTTCTTCATTGAGTCTGACTTCATGGCTTGGTTTGACAGGTTTGTCGTTTATCCTGACCTTCCCCGAGCGACAGGCTTCGGCAGCCATATTTCTG
>CAYOZZ010000161.1:0-1978 GCA_964408535.1 uncultured Bacteroidales bacterium
TAAATGATGTTTAAACCTTGTTGTTCCTTTTTTGTCATAATATTGATTTTTTAAGATTACATTACCTTGATTTGCAATTCCGACAATTTCAATGATTGTGCCAAATAAATTATATGTTTGATTTAGCGCAAGTTACGAGTATAAAGACAATATTTGTGTCCTGTTGGTTGCTTCGTTTTTATGATTTCGGATAATATTTTTTATAAAACCGGCAGAACTGAATAACAAAACGGTTTTTATCAATAAATGTCTGTTTTTAGATTTTTTTTGCTATCAGGTGGAATTTCAGTGGTTTGTGCAAGGGCGAAACTTTTTTATTAAATAGTTGCAGAAGTATATTTCCGTTTACGTAATCGGAGAGTTTATATTACTTTTGACAGGTGAAACGGAGAATAATTATTACGGAAGATGGTTCAAATAGTCTGTATGTCAAAGACTTAAATGAGAATTATCATTCGGGGTTCGGAGCAATTAACGAATCCGAACACGTTTTTATCAACACCGGATTTAAAAAAGTAATAGAAAATTGTAAAAATCCGAATATTCTCGAAATTGGATTCGGAACAGGGCTGAACGCTTTGCTTACGTTGAAATATTCAGTTGCATACGGGATTCAGGTAAGGTATGACGGCATTGAGCCATATCCCATTGACAAGGAAATTTATTCAAAATTGAATTATCCGGGATTGATTAAAGTTGAGAATTGTGATGCAATCTTTAAGAAGATGCACGAAAGCCCGCCCGATTCGGATATCCGGATTGGAAAAGCTTTTTCACTTCACAAAATTAAAATGCGTTTTGCTGATGTAAGGTTAAAAAATGATTTTTATAACCTTGTCTATTTTGATGCTTTTGCACCGGATGTTCAACCTGAACTTTGGGAGTTATCCGTTTTTAAAAAACTGTTTAATTCAATGACAGGGAATAGTGTTCTGGTTACTTATTCAGCCAAAGGGCAGGTACGCAGGAATATGCAGGAGGCGGGGTTTGCAGTCGAACGTCTTCCGGGACCAAAAGGGAAAAGAGAAATGTTGAGGGCGGTTAAGATGATGAAGGTTTAAGCGCCCGACTGCCGATTGAAAACTGCCCGTGACGCTAATATCCACTCCTCTCAATCCTGAAAGATTCAAAGTTTTTTACATCATCTTCCGTTTCGATAATATCAGTCACCATAGCCATTGGCGGCCCTTGCCTGCACCATAATCTGAACTGTGTTAACTGCTCCTCATCACCCTCGGCTTCTGCATATACCGACCCGTCGGATTTATTCCGGACAAATCCCGTGACCCCAATCTTACGGGCAGCTTCCATACAGGAATATCTGTATCCCACACCCTGAACACGTCCGTATATTTCAAGATTAATGTGTCTCTTCATTGTTCACCGGTTTTTAAACTGTCAATCTTCGTGTTATTAAACTGCTGACTTTATGATAAAGCTGCATCGGGTTCAGACTCCGCCATATAACATCGTTCAAAGTCCCTCCGATTGCAACGTAATAGTCAATATGAGCATTTTCAAACTCACTGATGATGTGATCCCTGAAATTTACACAGGCAACCCACCCGTCCTCAATATCCTCAAACCATTCCTGATAGTAATCATTCTCAGCAGAATGAAAATTCAGGATATTTTCCCCGATTAGAATGAACTTGTTGATTCCTTGTTCTATCAAGGGATCAATAACATTTCTTTTCAGAAACATTATATCGTTGTAAAGTGTGTCATTCCATTCACCGAAAAGCTCGATGACACAATATCCTTCATCATAATTTGCATAGAGTAGTTTCATATATAAAGTGGCCGAACCCATATTATCCCATTGCGGGTGAATATAGTGGTCGTAAATGGCATCCGTAAACTCAATCTCACTGTTTACACTTCCGTAAAAAGGAGACCGTCTGTCGTTGGATGCTATGTAGAGGTTTCTCCAGTTATAATGTGGCTCTATTTCGTGCATCTGTTTATTAAATTATCT
>CAYOZZ010000162.1:0-6773 GCA_964408535.1 uncultured Bacteroidales bacterium
ATGTTAATTAAAGAGAAGAAAGAGTTTGTAATCGGTAAGCAGATTATTCGTTCGGGCAGTTCAATAGGGGCAATGGTCAGAGAAGCGGAATATGCCGAAAGCAAAGCGGATTTTGTGCATAAAATGAATATCGCATTAAAAACTCTTAATTTCAACGATAAAAACAACAAAATCAAACATAAACAACAAAACAAAATAAAAATCATTAATTGTTAATTGTTAATTGTTCATTGTAAATTGTAAATTGTTAATTGTAAAACTATGAAAACACACACACTACAAAAAGCATTTATCCTCTTTGCATTTGTACTTATGGCTTTTGCTTTGGGAGATGGAAAAAGTGAGTATATTATACCGCATAGAGCGTTTTCAATTAATACTTCGAATATTAACCTTGATGAAAACAAAGAGATTATTATTGGCAATTTCACTTCTTGGCAACAATCTAATCCCACAATTACAATTTTAAAAAATGATGGTTTGGGTTATTTCACAATTATAGATACTTCTCTATCCTTTTGTGGATATCAAGAAAACATATTTGCGACAAAAGTAAATCAGGATGAATTCCCAGATATTGTTTCATTTTATTCTGATTTTTCTTCCGGTCAACCTGAACGATTTATAAGAATTCTATATAATTATTCTGGTACTTTTACAGAATATTCCGATTTTAATTTGAATAGTTCTTCTACTATTACTGATATTAATTATGGTGATGTTGATGGAAATGATTTTGATGATATTGTTGTAATAATTAACAACGACTTCCTATGGGGCATAATTTACAACGACGGCACAGGCAACTTTTCCGAACCCGAATATTTCGATTTGGATTATCCGCCGCTTGATATTGCCTGCGCCGATTTGAACGACGACGGTAGAGACGATGTCGTGATTACAGATTATATTATTGAAATTTATTTCAGTACTCCCAATGGTTTTGAACAGCAATTGCTTGGCTATGCAATCCCCTGGTCAAGCGGCTATAATATTCTTCCATCCGATTTTGACAACGACGGAGATATTGATGTAATTGTATCAGCTAATTCAAATAGTAATCATTGTAATATTTATATGTTTGAAAATCTCGGAAACAATCAGTTTTATCAGCACCCCTATTTCGAGTTCTCTCCCTTCTGCTCCTACGCCCGAACAGCCGATTTTAATAACGACTCGTTGCCCGATGTCGTGTTTGTTGCACAGGATAATTCGGGTTTGTTCATTTATAAAAATAAAGGGGATTTTCAACTGGAGTTTGATCAGTTTATCCAGGTAGATAATGATGCTCTGTTACAGAGATTAACCTGTACAGATTTTGACAACAACGGATATAATGATATTGCTTTGGTAAAAGGATATTGGGGTAATACTCATTCGATTTTAGAATTATTTTTTAATAACGGATATGGAGGATTTCAGGAAAACCCTGTAACAAATACGAAGAAATTTAAGAATTATAATTTATTTAAATGCTACCCAAACCCTTTTAAAATCAACACTACAATAGAAATAAAAACAAATAAAAACGAAGATATTGAAATAATTGTATTTGATATTTCAGGAAAACAAATAAAAAAATTAACAAATAAAATATACTCACCCGGTAAATATAAAATTAAGTGGAACGGTACGGATAAAAACAGAAAGCCTGCCTGCCTATGGAATGGCACCGACCAGTCAGGCAGGGAGGTTAAACCCGGTACGTACTTTATCAGGCTGAAAACCGGCAGTCAAATTCAAACGAAAAGGGTGATTAAAATTAAATAAATTGTTTAACTCCGGTATATTACGGGCCATAGGAGGAGACGGTTGATGCAGACCGCAAATCTTTGCTCAACCGCTCCCCGCAACCCGTAATTGCCGTAAAATTATTAAATTATGAATGATTTCGTTAAAAATTTTTTGGTTTTAACGGCATTTGCCGTATTAATGTCAACAGAATCAATCTTCGCACAATTTTCGCGTGACGACGCTATTGACCTTGTTCTTAACACAATACTTGCCGACGATATAGGTAATGTAGATGTGTATTCTTCTTATAATAGTTTTACAACTGATGTTGAATTGATTGATTATAATCCCTAAACTCATAAAAATAGGTGACAAACTTTTCTTTTCCTATACTACTTAAATTTCTTATTAAACTCATAATTTTTTTATGCAAAGATATTATTATTTATTTAATACTTTGCTCAAATTCATTGCCGGTTAAAAATATAACTATATTTGTGCAATATTACTACACAAAAGAATCTTTTATAGGTAATAATAAAAATGCAGTTTAGATATGCAATATATTGCCTTTTATGCCATTTGCTTGTTGATGAATCTGCCCTGCAATCATTTTAACATCTCTTAACCCTCACATCCACAATTTTATGTAATTTTGTCCGCTTTATTAAGCGATAACAATATGAGAATTAAAATAGTCAACAAGTCGAAACATAAACTGCCGGCTTATGAAACACCGGCTTCTGCAGGAGTTGACCTGCGTGCTGATCTGGATGAACCTGTGGTTTTAAAACCGTTGGAAAGGAGTCTGATTCCGACAGGACTTTTCATTGAACTGCCTGTCGGGTATGAGGCACAGATACGGCCGAGGAGCGGCCTTGCAATTAAAAAGGGAATAACCCTTCTGAATACACCCGGCACTATTGATGCCGACTATCGCGGTGAAATAAAGATAATTCTTGCAAACATTTCCAACGAGGAGTTTGTTGTTAATGATGGTGAGCGTATAGCGCAGATGGTAATTGCACGCCACGAACAGGCCGAATGGGTTGAGGTTGAAGAACTGGAAGAAACGGAACGCGGTGCCGGCGGATTTGGAAGTACGGGAGTTTAAATATAGTATGATTGCCCTGAAAGTTTGAAAAAAAATAAATCGAATAATATGAAAAGTAAATTCCGGATATTTATATTAATAATTCTGCCACTGTTTATTTTTTCATGCAAACCTGGTGAAAAATTATCGGGTAAACAGGAAAAAAAGAACGGAAAGCCTGCGGATAATACTTCGGTTTATTATGATGCCACAAAAGCATACATAACGGGAAACTATGAAGAAGCGGAAAAACTGTATAAGAAATGTATTGAACTGAACAACGATGATGCTGCCGCAATGTTTGAGCTGGCCAAACTCAGCCTGATGAAAAACAACAGGCACGAAGCTCTGATTTATGCCCGTCAGGCAACAAAGATTGACCCGGATAACAAGTTTTATATGTTGCTTTACGGTAGTTTGTTGCAGTCGTTTGAGCAGTATGATGCTGCTGTTGATGTTTTTAAGAAAGTCCTTGAACTGAATCCCAACAATCCCGATTACTATAATCGCCTGGCCATAGCTTATATCTATGCAGGTAAGAATGATAAAGCAATTGAAACCTTTGATGAACTGGAGGAAAAGATAGGTATTACCGAGGAGATTTCTATGAAAAAGAAGGATATCTATCTTCAGGAGGGAAAACCGGAAAAAGCTATTGAGGAGATAGAAAAGCTTGTAGCTCAATATCCAAAAGAGGTTCGTTATTATGGTGTTCTCGCCGAGATGTATCTTAACAACGGGATGAATGAAAAAGCGCTTGAGACCTATCGTAAAATTGAGGAGCTTGACCCCGACGACCCGTACATTCACGTTTCACTTGCTGATTATTACAAAAAAAACAGGGAATTTGACAAGGCATTTGAAGAGCTGAAAACCGGATTTTCCAATAAAAATCTTGATATTGATACTAAAGTTCAGATTTTATTGTCCTATTACACTGCCAATGAGTATTACGAAGATAACAAGGATGAAGCGTTTCAGCTTGCAGAGATATTGATAAAGGTTCATCCCGGTAATCCTAAGGCATGGTCAATTTACGGTGATCTTCTTTATCAGGACGACCGTTTTGAAGATGCCCGGACTGCTTTTCGCAAGGTGATTTCTATGGACAGCAGTAAATATGTTGTTTGGGAGCAGCTTCTGTTTATCGAATCAAGGCTTGAGGATAATGATGCCCTGCTTAATGAAAGTTTACGCACAATTGACCTCTTTCCTGAAATGCCGCTTCCGTATCTCTTTGCAGGAGGTGTGTACTATATGAAAAAAGAGTGGCAAAAGTGTGTTGATGTCCTGAGTGTAGGGGTTAATTATGTTGTCAACAATCCGCAGCTTAAGGAGCAGTTTCTCACTTATCTCGGCGATGCTTATAATCAGGTCGGTGATAATCAAAAATCGGATAAATGTTACGACGAGGTATTGAAGATTAATCCCGATAATGATTTTGTCCTGAATAATTACGCTTACTACTTGTCACTTAGAAATGAGAGACTTGAAAAAGCAGCGGAAATGGCAAAGAGATCAACGGAGCTGAAACCAAACAGTCCGGCCAATCTCGATACTTACGGCTGGGTTTTATATAAGCAGAAAAATTATAGCGATGCCGAATATCTTATAAAACAAGCACTTGATAAAGGTGGTGACAAGGATGCGGATGTACTGGAACATTACGGTGATGTTTTATGGAAGCTAAACAGGAAAGACGAAGCTTTGCAATATTGGGAAAAGGCGAAAAATGCAGGAGGAGGAGGTTCAAAGAATCTTGACAGGAAAATAGAGGAGAAGAAACTGGTGGAATAGGGGAATTAATATTCATTTACAGATAAGATATAAAATTCAAAGGTTAGTTGATTTCAGGTGAAGATAAATAAAAAAATAAGGTTCATATTGATTGGCGTGCTGCTTGTAGCTCTTTTTACATCTTGTAAAACAACAAGAAGAGTGGTAAAAAAACCGCTTAAAGAGTACGGTGCGGATTATCTGTTTGAAAAACTGAAGGAGAATCAGTTCAGGTTTGACTATCTGATAGCGAGGTTTTCGCTTGAGCTCATAATTGACAATAAAAAAAATTCACTGAACGGACAGTTAAGGATAAGAAAAGACAGTGCAATATGGATTTCTCTTTCACCGGCTCTCGGAATAGAGATGGCAAGAATACTGATAACCAATGATTCTGTAAAGTTTATGAACAGGCTGAAAAAGACCTATTTTACAGGGGATAACGGTTTTGTTAAGGATTTTCTTAATTCCAATGTTGATTTCGATGTTTTGCAATCGCTGATTATAGGTAACGACCTTACTTATTATGATGACGGTAAATTCCACGCAAGTTACGACAGCAAGGAGTATCACCTTGTAACGGCAGGAAGGCATAAGCTGAAAAAATATGTAAAGACGGCCGATGATGCAAGCCGTATCTTTATCCAGAATATCTATCTTAGCCCGGAAACCTTCAAGATTACACGTATGAAAATAAAAGAGACCGTGGAAGAAAGCAGAAAACTGGAAGCCGAATATTCCGATTTCCGTGAAGTTGACGGACAATTATTCCCCGGAACCATCTTTTACAGACTTTTAGCCGATACCCCTGTTGATGTTAAATTGCAGTATTCAAAAATTACAACCGGCAAACCGACTAAATTTCCCTTTAAAATTCCTTCAAAGTATTCACGTATTCAATAATAGTTTATTTTTGAAGTTTTGATTTCAAAACATTATTTTTTATTTATGAGGAAACAGGAACACAATAGAAATATTTTATTTTCTGTCGCAGTTATCCTGTTTCTACTACTGTTGTCCGGGTTAAATCCGCTGTTCTCCCAGAATAAAAAAGCAAAACTTCAGGCAACCAAACAACAAATCGAAAAGGAGATAGAATACAACAATAAACTTCTGAAAGAGACCAAAAAGACGAAAAAAACCACCCTGAACCAACTTATTATTTTGAAAAAACAGATTTCGAACCGCGAAAAACTGATTCAAAATATAAATTCACAAATAAAAACGGTTGACGAGCAGATTGCACTTAACAATGAAATTCTGAAAGAGCTTAACAACGATTTAAAGAACCTTAAGGATGAGTATGCAAAGATGATTTATTATGCATACAAAAACCGTAACTCTTATGATAAGCTGATGTTTATTTTTTCATCCAAGGATTTTAATCAGGCGTACAAACGGATAAAATATTTTCAGCAATATGCCGCCTACCGGCGTAATCAGGCAGAATTGATTACAAAAACGGAAGCCGAAATAAACAGTACAATTAAGAAGCTGGAAACGGTAAAATCTGAAAAAACCTTACTGGTTCAGTCGCTCATTGATGAGAAGAATAACCTTAGCCGCGAAAAAAAACAGCAGAACACCACATTCAGAAAACTGACCTCAAAAGAAAAGGAACTGAAAGCGGCAATACGAAGAAAAGAGAAAGCAGCCCGTAAGCTTGAGAAAGAGATTGAGAAGATAATTGCAGAGGAGATAAGGCTGGCATCCAAAAAATCAGGTACTACCGAGACCTCAGGATTTGCACTTACACCGTCGGAGTTAAAACTTTCCAACGACTTTGCCTCGAACAAAGGTCACCTTCCCTGGCCGGTTGAAAGAGGGATAATATCCGGTACTTTCGGAACGCATTCTCATCCGGTATTGAAAAATGTGAAGACAAAGAACAACGGAATAGATATCCTCACCGACACAGCCACTAAGGCAAGGACAATATTCGGCGGTGAGGTGACACGCGTTATTTCAATACCAAATTACTATTTCGTTGTGATGGTAAGACATGGAGAGTATCTGTCGGTTTATTCCAATCTTGCGGATGTCTTTGTGAAGAAAGGCGATATGGTTACCGCCAAACAGGAGATAGGTGTTATACATACCGACAGAAAAAACGCCAAAACCGAACTTCATTTCGAGCTTTGGAAAGGAAAGTCATTGCTAAATCCTTCCA
>CAYOZZ010000163.1:0-17500 GCA_964408535.1 uncultured Bacteroidales bacterium
ATGCACATCAGCAAGAGCTTGTCAGTGCAATAGGAGTAGAACTGAAAGTGGCTAAGAATAAATCCGCTGATAAAAGTTCTTAATGTACTGATACACTGCAAGTAACAATAGTGTGTTTATGGGTTTTAGGTGGAAGTTCCGTTCAAAGAGAAACAATGTAACTTACGGGTTATGTTTATTTTATTAATGCGGGAGGGCTTTGCACGTTTACCGTGAAGAGGGAAGCAGGAAAAGAAAAAAGATACCTACCTCAACCACCGGCCGTTTTCTGATTTGAAGTATCCTTGGCTGAAGGATTACAAGATAGAATTCTAACCTTTTTTTACGTTTCAAATTTTAGGGGGGGTGGGGATATATGAAAATCCGTGATAAATAAAAGAGGTACGCAATCCCGGATCACGTACCTCTTAAAATATAATTTAACTCTATCTTTTTTATTTTATAACGGTTGCTTTTTTAACAACAGAACCTGTTGAAGTTGTAAGTTTATAAAAATAGTAACCTGAATTAAGATTTGTAGCATCCCATTTTACCGAATGGTTTCCTGCAGTATATCTGTCGTTTGTTACAACGGATACCTCGGCACCGGTTAAATCATAAACAGTGATATTTACCTGATCTGCATTTTCAAGAGAAAAGTTAATAACCGTCTCACCGGTAAAAGGATTAGGGAAGTTTTGCATCAGTGAGGCATTGATTTTATTTTCTTCAATACCGACCCAAATGTTAGTTGCACCCGGAGTGTAAGTCTCCATAAAATACCAGGTATCACCACCGTCGGGATAGCGGCCGTAAGAGATATCAGCTGTTTGTTCGCCATAAGTAATGGAATCAACCACCTCTTCGTCGGGATTCCATAATCCAACCTGTTCGCCACCACCACTAAGTTTGAAATCCAGATTCAGTACACTTGACTCTTCTCCTTTGTTGGCATAAAAAATTATGTATCCGCCTGCCGGAACAGTTACCGAGTCAGGATAGGTACTCGGAATTTCATACATAGCATCCGGATCAACAAGGTCGTCAGCCATAAAATATCCTCCGAGCATTACAGCTTCGCTGCCTGCATTATAAATCTCAATCCAATCGGGATAATCTCCCTGCGGACCCGGAAGAGCAGCATCGTTACTGGCCATAAACTCATTTATATAGAGCTGGCCGTTTACATTTGACGTCATCATGAAAAGTGACAAAACCAAAGTCAGTAATCCGTTAATCAAAAAGTAATTTTTTTTCATCTTCATTTTGTTTTTAAAAGTTTAACACTAAATTTATTTGCGATAAAGTTACAATTATATTTCATTTCCGCAATATGTAATTTAATTTTTTTTCATTTTATTATTAACCGTGAACTTTTCAATTCTTTTTATACCTTTCCGGTTAGCAATCAGCTTATATGGTTTTACCTCAAAATCGGCATCACCGGAACAGGTCAAAATCATATTGATATGATAAACCCTGTCGGCAAAAGCTCTCTTAAATCCTTTTTTTGTCCTGATAAAAACCTCCTTCTCGGGGTCATCCATTTTTTTTGTAAAATCTGAAATGTTAAGTCTTAAAATCTGTGTGATACCGGTAAAATCCTTTATGGTCTCTTTTGTGTTCATTATGCTGACCTTTGTACGGTAATGAATTATTTTCTCACCGAGTGATTCTTCCGTTATCTCAGTTGAACGCATACGGTTTCTTATATCAAGTATTTCTGCCGGAAGATGGGAATGCTGCTCAAAATGAAAACTCTCTTTCAGATAACCGATTTGTTTTTTGTTCTGAGGATATATTTTTGTTTTAAAATCATAAAACATCTTTTGATGCTTTTTGTCAAGATAAATCCTTATCAGCTCTTTTATCCTGTCCTTAAACATGTAGCTGATTACCAATGCAATAAAAAAGGGCAGCGAAAGATTTCCGTATATCATCTGCGAGGCAAAGGCTACTCCTGTTGCAAAGACCATAGCTATTCCGGCAGCAATACTGAACAGAATCTGCTCAACAAGTACCCCCTCTTTTTTTGTGTCGGTATTCAGGAAAAGATTGCTTTCAATGAATTTTTTGAGCCTGCCCGACCTGTGAAGGACATCTTCATTCGATCTGCCTGTTTTTGCTACTGAAGGATAACCCATTTCTGTTCGGTAATTCATTTCGTCAAGAACTAATTTGTCAAGCAGCTCATCCGGTTTGCCGATATCTTCCTCTTTTTTTTCAAGTCGCGAAATAAGAGTAAAGATATGTTTTTCGACAAGCAGACTTTGATATTCATCTGCAAACTGATAAACGGCGAAAGTATCATTACCTGAAGATGATGAGTTTAACTTTGTCCTCAGACTCTTGTATTGTTTACGAATTTTTTTAATATCCTTTGCAAAGTTTGCAACCGATTGCTCCCTTTCTTCAGCATTTTTTGTACTCAAAATACGGTTAACCTCGTGTCGTAAGGCTACTCCAAAGACAGAACAAAACCGTTTTACCTGAATTTCATATTCGGCTTTTGTCTCCTCCGTCAGCATTGATAAATGATTTTCTATACTGTTTTTTAACCGGTTAAACGGGCTATTTTCATCTCCCGTAATGTTGCTTAAAGGGTAAAAAGGTGTTGTTAGTCTTATATTTGTTTTCAGAGAGTTATAAAAATCCCTGTTCGTAAAATTATGTTTGTTAATGTCAAGGCCGGACGGTAAAAACAGGTAAATATCAAAATTACTGTCATTCTGTTTTCCCGAATCCCCATTTGCAGGAAATTCAAGCTTTGCCTCAAATGACATCTGATCGTGCTTCTTGATATAACTTTTTATCATCCTTTTATCAGTTTGCGCCGGCAATATTAATGTATAAAATTTCACCGCAGAAATTTTCAACCTCTAATAGATTACGACATTATAAAAACCGGTTCCGCACATTATTATAGCTATCGTACCCGGATACTCTACAAGCGACTGTTTATCTTACACATTATCAGCTATATAAAAGCTTTCGACAACACTACAACCGGTTATCCTGCCTTTACTTAAACCCTGCAACTTAACGAGATAGTTATTTAATGGTTATCTTTGCAGCACAATATTTAAAACCGTGTGCTATGTCTTTACTTTTTAAAAATGTTAAGGAGCTGATTCGGGATATTGATGAGTTCATCAATACGGTCGAGCAGGGTGTCCTTGTTTTCAAAGAGGGAGTAATCAACTATTTGAACGACGAGAAAACCAGCTTTTCCGAAAAGTTAGAAAGGATTAACTATCTTGAGGCCAATGCCGACAAACTGCAAAGAAAGATTGACGATGAGTTTTTGATGCACTCGATTTTGCCTCAAAATATCAGCGATATAGAGAATATGCTTGATAAAATTGATGAGATAATTGATATTTCAAAGGATAACCTTTATCAGTTTGAAGTGGAGATACCCTACTTTCCTGAGGAGTTGGTTCAGGATTACATCCGCCTTACAAACACCTCGGTTGAAGCTGCGCTTCATGCATTTCCTGCTGTCAGGACATTTTTCAGGGAACCACTGAAAGTAAAAGACATTCTTACAAAGGTATTTTTCTATGAAAAAGAAGCCGACAGGATTTCGCGAAATATAAAGAGGAAGCTGTTTCACGAGATGGATGAGTTGCAACTGAGTCAGAAGATACACCTGAGGTATTTCGCACTTCATATCGAAACGATTTCGGACAAGGCTGAAACTCTTGCCGATATGTTATCAATAATGGCATTGAAAATTAACTTATGATAATACTTTTTTATCTTTCCAGCGGACTGTTTTTGGGTTGGTCGCTCGGGGCCAACGATGCTGCCAATATTTTTGGTACAGCTGTCGGATCGCGTATGGTCAGATTTAAAAAGGCTGCAATCATTGCAAGTATTTTCGTCATAATCGGTGCTGTTGTTCAGGGTGCCGGTGCCAGTGAGACACTCGGAAAGCTCGGTAATATATCCACACTCGCTGCCGCATTTACAGTTGCTCTGTCGGCTGCACTTTCGGTTTACTGGATGACAAGAATGAAACTGCCCGTTTCAACATCACAGGCTATTGTGGGAGCAATTATCGGCTGGAATTTTTACACTAACAATCCGACTGATATCGGTACTCTTACAAAAATCGTAACTACCTGGATATCGGGACCTCTGCTTGGCGGTGTTTTTGCCATTCTGCTGTTTATGCTGGTAAAACGCGTGCAAAAAAAGGTTTCGCTGCATTTGCTTTATCGCGATGCAATCATCAGATACGGGCTGCTGCTGGTTGGCGGTTTCGGGGCATATAGTCTCGGTGCCAATAATATTGCCAACGTGATGGGTGTCTTTACAGGGTCAATTGACCTGCCTGTTATTGACCTTGGATTTGCAACTTTCAACAGTACCGAACAGCTCTTTTTTGTCGGAGGAGTGGCAATAGCAATCGGAGTAATAACATACTCGAAAAGGGTTATGGAGACGGTCGGTAATACCCTGATGCCCTTGACCCCCGAAGCTGCCATTGTGGTTGTTCTTGCACAGTCGCTTGTACTATTTATCTTTTCATCACAAACGTTGTCGGATGCATTTCAATCGGTCGGACTGCCACCGATTCCGCTTGTTCCGGTGTCCAGTTCCCAGGTTGTCATTGGTGCCATCTTAGGTATCGGACTTTATAAAGGAGGTAAGGAGATAAAATTCAACATTCTCGGCAGTATCAGCCTCGGATGGCTGGCTACACCCGTTGTTGCCGGACTGGTCAGCTTCTTTATGCTTTTCTTTGTGAATAATGTGTTTAAAAAAGATGTCGGTGCAGCCGAAGACAGCCCGGTCAGGGAAATAGTAATGAAGATTGACAGCATTGCCGAGTCGGCCATTCAAGACGATACGATTTCGCTTGTTGAAGAAACACCTGATTTCCAGGCAGAGAGGCAAAATAAATTATCTGAAGATGAAAAGGAATCTGTTGATATACCGATGATTGTATTCGGTTCATTGGCGTTGCTTCTGCTGTTGCTTTCCATCTTTATGACAATAAAAGTCAGAAAGATAAGACAAAAACAGGACTCGGAATTGCAGAAGCTGGAAAACAAATATCTGTTTAAACAAAAGGAGCTTGAAGATACTCTTGCTGAGCAAAAAGTACGGCAGTCAGACCTCGACAAAGAGTTGAAATTCAGACAAAACGAGATGGTGACAATGGCTATGAATATCATTCAGAAAAATGAGTTTTTGAGTAGTCTGAAAAATGAGATTGTAGAAATAAAATCATCTGTAAAAGACCCCGAAGCACGGCAGGCTTTCAACAGGCTTTCGCTAATGATAAGTCAGAACCTTTCGATTGACCGCGATCGTGAGAAATTCCAAATGCATTTGAATGAGCAGAATAGTAATTTCCTGAGACTTCTGTCGGAAAAATATCCTTCAATTACCGATAATGAAAAACGGCTCGCAGTATTACTCCGGCTGAATTTATCGTCAAAAGAAATAGCTTCCATCCTGAATATCTCACCTAAAAGTGTGGAGATGAACCGTTACCGCCTGCGCAAAAAACTTAAAGTATCGCCAAAGATAAATTTGAGTGATTTTATCAGGGAATTGTAACTTTTTACTCCCGGAAAAAAGAAATAATATTTTTTTTTTATATTTGTTGTCTCAAAAACCGGGGATAATAATGCAGGGCAAAGACTAATTTTTAGATTTTCCTCGAAGTTATTACTAACTCATAAATTCAAAATCTTTCAGTTATGAAAAAGTCAATTACAATTCTTATCATGTGGTTTACAAAAAAATCCGTTTTTATTATTTTATTGTTTTGCTCAACACTTTTATTCAGCCAGGAGTGGGAATGGAGTTGGGTTAACACGGTAACAGAGGGTGCAAAAGATTCGTGGACTGAAACACTTACTTCTGATTTTTTTAACAATAACTATTGCAGAACACCTTATGATTCAGCAATATATTTACCTGATACGACATTCCTTCATCCGGGACAGTTTAATTATGCAAACTATGCTATTTCCAAATACAACAGAAAAGGAGACTTTTTAAACGCATTGGATATATATACAATCCCCGGAAGTGATATTCAATTTATCGAATTACAAACCGATTCTGCACACAACATATTCCTTTGTGCACCATTTCAGAATACAGTTTTTATAAATGATACGGTTATAAACATAGCCCCGACACCCTATACTATTCAACCCGATGTATTTATTGCAAAACTTAACAGTAATTATGAAGTACAATGGAGCAGACTTATCACAAGCGAAATTCAGGACGACCTGAGAGGGTTTTTAATATCCGATGATGGTGGCTATATCTATATTGCCACAATTCATCAGGCGAACGGAGGTCCTGAGAAAACCATATTCCTTGATCAGGATACCTCTTCAACATATAAAATAACTATGAACTCTCTTACTAAAATTGACCTTAACGGAAATTTAATGTGGAATATTGAAATAAAAAGTACAAAGCTTGGAACCGATACACGTAATCTTACCATTGGAGATAATGGTTTAATATATATGCAAGGTTCAGCTTATGGCAATATAATTATTGGACAAGATACACTTTATCATCCGTACTATCCAGAGTCAAAATATGCAAAATTCATCGTGGTTTTTGACCAGGCCGGAAACTTTGTTGACGGCTTCTTTTTGGACTGGGGTATTGGACTTCTTGAATTCAAAGTTGCTAATAATAATATTTATGTTTCAATGTTAATTTCCGACACGACAATTATAGGCAATGATACTATTATAGTTCCTCAGGGGGAACATTATTGTATCTTAGGAAAGTTTAGTTCACAATTTGTACCTTTATGGTATAAAGTTTTTGAATCCTGTTCCTATTTTAGGATATTATTAGATAATGAAAACTTAATATTTATGACAAATGCAAATGGCACATTACAAATTGAAGATACCACTTTATATCTGGGAACCTACAAAGAAACAATACTTGGAGAATTTGGACCAGACGGAGAATTAATCAATATAAAAACAACAAAAAGTGTAAGGGATTTGGTTTCAAAATCATTTCTTTTTGATAACTGCAAAAACATCGTTATAAGCGGATATTATAATGGTGTTGCTATTTTTGGAAATGACACAATATATTCAAATAACTATAATATTAAGGACGGATTTGTTGCAAAACTCATCAGGACGGAACAGCAAACAATTGATATTGGCCCGGATACGATTTCCTGTGAAGAGTTTACTATTCAAGGACCTGAAGGTTATCAGTTCTATTTATGGAATGATTCGCTTACAAATCAAAACCAATTCTTAGTTTCCACAAGTGGAAAATATTACTTGGATTGTGCTAACAAAGATGGTTGCTGGCTAAGCGACACCATAAACATAACAATACATCCGAAGATAGAAATAAATATAGGTAATGATACAACAATCAAACAAAATGATACTATTATTTTCACTCTACCGGATGAATTTGAATCATACTTATGGTATGACGGCTCAATCTCCAACTCCATATTAATTGCAGGTTCAAGTCTCGGACTCGGGACTTTTCCAATTTGGGTTTCTGTAACCGATGGACCTTGTACCGTAACAGATACCCTTTATTTAACCGTAATAAACGAATTTGGGATTAATGAAAACAGAGGTAATTATATAGAAATAGTTCCTAACCCTGCATCAGATATCATTTCAATAATAAACAATTCCGGCATAAAACTAAAAAAAGTGACTATTTTTGATATTACAGGAAAAATCGTATTACAACATAATAAACCGATAAACAAAATCAATATCTCATCCTTAATCCATGGATTATATTTTCTGGAAATAAAAACAGAAAAAGAAAATCTAAGAAAAAAACTAATTGTTTATTAAACCGGGGAATTCACTTTATTACTTTTATGAATAATACGGGCTAATCCCTCTTTGTAGTGTCCGTGTATAGGTGAAAAACGCCCGTATCTTCCGGTTGTATTTCCTTTGCCGGCAAAAATTTTCTAATTGTCATAATTCATATTATTATTCATAAAAATAAAAAAGATGAAGAAGTATTTATTAAAACTTGTGATCGGTGGAATAATGTTTATATTTCTGCTTGGCAGTGCCGCTTTTGCACAAAATGTGGTTACAGGTAAGGTTTTCCCCGCCGGAATGCTGACACCGATGAGGGATGTTGCAGTTAAAATTCAAAATAGTGACACTCCTGCGGTTTTGACCGGCGGCGATGGCATTTTTAAAGTGGAAGTTCCCAAATTTCCGGCAACTCTTGAATTCTCAAGAGACGGCTATCAGAAGCAACTTGTTGAGGTTAAGAAACCTGAATTCTTTGAAATATTGTTAATGATGTAGGAATTTCTTTTTTTACTACTTTTTTTCTTTGTTAACACTTTTTTGATTATACTATTGCATAATTCGGGTAAAAAAACAAATTGCCTTTTGTATAATACAATTTTATATTAATTTTGCCTTTTGTAAAATGCAATATTATGGAAGAGCTAATAATAAAGTCTTTAAGAAAGATTGAAAATATCGGTTTGGATTTCAAGCGATTTTTAATGAAAAAAATTAATTGGGATCGAAGATTGATCGGAATTAAAGGAGCCAGAGGAACCGGAAAAACAACATTGCTACTTCAGCATATTAAGGATACGTATGGTACTACAGATGAAGTTTTATATGTTAGCCTTGATGATATCTACTTTTCAGATAATAAATTAGTTGATTTAACAGATGAATTCGTCAAATCAGGTGGCAAATATCTGTTTTTGGATGAAGTTCATAAATATCCCGATTGGTCGAGGGAAATTAAAAACATTTATGATGACTTTCCTAAATTGCAAATTGTTTTCACAGGTTCATCTATTCTTGAAATTGATAAAGGTGAGGCGGATTTAAGCAGAAGAGCGGTAATATATAACTTACCCGTACTGTCACTACGTGAGTTTATTGAATTAAGATATAGTATAAAGGTCGAAGATTATTCATTATATGAAATTATCCATAATCATATTTCTATTGCAGCCGGAATTAATAAACTAATTAAACCCGTTAAGATTTTTAACGAATATAACCGTATTGGTGCTTATCCGTTTTTCAAAGAAGCAGAACGGGAATATTCTAACCATATCGAGAGGATAATCAATTTGATTCTTGAGTCGGATTTGCCTGCTTCTACCGCAATTGATTATCAGTCTATTTTCAAGCTTAAAAAACTGCTGTATGTGATTAGCGAAAGTGTTCCGTTCCAGCCGAATATCAGCAAGCTTAGTTTGAAAATCGGTGTTACGAGAGATACCTTGATAAAATATCTGTCATATCTTGATAAAGCAGATCTCATTTCACAACTTCAAAGCGGTACCAAAGGAATCAGTAAAATGGCAAAACCCGATAAATTATATATGAATAACAATAATCTGTTATTTACATTACAACCTAATATTGCTAGCCCCGGAACTGTCAGGGAAACCTTTTTTCAAAGCCAATTATCTGTTGCTCATAAAGTTAACATTCCTAAAAAAGGTGATTTTATCGTTAATGACCAATATCTGTTTGAAATAGGCGGTAAAAATAAAACCGTTAAGCAGATTGCCGGAATAAATGATGCTTTTCTGGCACTGGATAATATTGAATATGGTTTTAAAAACAGAATACCTGTCTGGCTTTTTGGTTTTTTGTACTAATAAACTGTTTACGGTATATCTATATCCCTCTTTGTAGTGTCCGTGTATAGGTGAAAAACTTGCCCGTAACTTCCGGTTGTATTTCCTTTGCCGGCAGAAATTTACTAATTGTCATAATTCATATTATTATTCATAAAAATGAAAAAAATGAAGAAGCATTTATTAAGAATTGTAATAAGCGGAACGATATTTTTCTTTCTGCTTGGCAGTGCCGCTTTTGCACAAAATGTGGTTACAGGTAAGGTTTTCCCCGCCGGAATGCTGACACCGATGAGGGATGTTACAGTTAAAATTCAAAATAGTGACACTCCTGCGGTTTTGACCGACGGCGATGGCATTTTTAAAGTGGAAGTTCCCAAATTTCCGGCAACTCTTGAGTTCTCAAGAGACGGCTATCAGAAGCAACTTGTTGAGGTTAAGAAACCAAATGACATTGTTGTTTATATGATTGCAGCAAAAATAACAAACGATTATGGAAAAGCAATTGGAGTGAGGGTCTCTCTTAATCCGGAATCACGCGACGGTATTCTGATGTTATCATCAGACGACAAAAGGTTCAAATACTGGTTCGACAACCGTGTTTATCTCGACGGTGCGGCATATTTTGGTGATAATACTTACCAGGGTGATGAAAACAAAATCGGTAACGGGGTTAATATCCGCCGTATGCGTTTTGCAATGAAAACAATTCTGTGGGGACACTGGGGAGGTGAGATTGATTTCGACTTTGCATATAACGAAGTTGACATCAAGGATGCTTTTATCCGCTATATCGGTGATAACTGGCAGGTGAAAGCAGGTAACTTTAAAGAGCCTTTCTCAATGGAAGTCACGACAACATCGCGTTACCTGACATTTATCGAAAGACCGATGGTTTCGAAAATGGACCCTTCGCGTCATATCGGTATTTCATACCGAAGATTCGGTCATAGCTACTTTTTCGAGGGCGGACTATTCTCAAGTGAAATAGCAAATGACCTTATGCAGGATCAAAATAAAAAGCAAGGTACGAATTCCGGTTGGTCCGCAACAGGGCGTGTAGCCTGGGCCGCAATCAAAAAAGAAAATATGGTTCTTCATCTCGGAGCTTCCGGCTCATACCGGACACCTAAAATTCCTGAGCTTGGCGACCCGGTTAACAGTTTCAGATTCGCCACGAGAGCCGAAACCTCAATAAACAGAAAAAAATATATTGATACCGACTTTATCGAAAATTCAAAATCGGTTTTTCTTTACAATTTTGAACTGGCTTATGCCGTAAACAACTTTAAAATCGGAGGTGAATATTTCAATGTAAACATAACGAGGGATGCAGATAAGGTTCCCGAAGGGGAAGATAAACCGGGAATGAAAGGATTCTTTGTTTATGGTGCTTTTCTCTTGACTAACGGTGATTATTACTATAATATGGCTGAGGCCGAATTTTCACAAATTAATTTCAGAAACAACAGAAAAGGTGCTTTTGAAATAGCTGCGAGATATACTTTCATTGATGCCAACAGCTTTAAAGACGGGAACGAAATACCTTATATTCAGGGTGGCTCGGGTGAAGCATATACACTTGGACTGAATTATTACGTAAACTATAATGTTAAGTTTATGTTAAGCTACTCTTACGTCAATCACGACCGCTGGGCAAACGGTAAAGGTAAATATCCGACCTGGGATGTTGATGATGCAGGAAATGATATTACGCCGACAGGAGAAGGTGGAATTGATTTCGGAATGTTGCAGGCGAGAATTGAAATTGACTTCTAATTTAAGAAAATTGTAATCATTTAAAACGGATAAAAATGAAAAAATATTTGTTAATTACCTTAATGGCAGCTATTTACTTTACAGGCTGCGTTAAAGATGAACAACCTGTTCCGGCTCCGCCGGCTCCTGAAAACTTTAGTGATATAGTAATCAATGAATTGATAGCAAAAGATACAACAAACCCATATTTTATTGATGAATCGGGAAGTCCTGCCGACTGGGTGGAGCTTTATAACAAAGGTAATAAAGCTGTTGATATTGCCGGTCTGTATATCACAGATACACCGGGTGATGACACTAAATACCAGGAAGTTCCGGGTGGAAATGCAAGTGTGACAACAATTCCTCCAAAAGGATTTCTTGTTTTGATTTGCGGTGCTGCCGATGCCGGAGGTGATATGCCGACACAGATAAAAGACGGAAAGATATTTATTGATATGGGTATCAGTTCGTCAAAAGATAACAATATTGCAATTTACGACCCTGATAAAGCCGAAGTTGATATTTCGGGTGATTTTAACGGTCTGCCGGATGATAAATCCTACGGCCGGCTGTCCGACGGTACAGGCAATTGGGATGTCCTGTCAGTGAAAACTCCGGGAGCACCCAATGACACAACTGCTCCTGTTGTCGGAAACCTTATAATAAATGAATTTATGGCCAGTAACGATACTACTGTCGTTCCGGGTGTTGAAGGAGATTTCCCCGACTGGATTGAAATTTATAACACGGGCGAAACTCCCATTGATATGGGTGGCTGGTATGCTACCGACGATCTTTCCGATTCTGTTAAGTATCAACTTCCCACTGATAATCCTGAGCTTACAACCGTTCCTGGACACGGTTATCTGCTTTTGATTTGTGACGGTACCGGAGAAGGACTTCACACTAACTTTAAACTCAGCAGTGGCGGAGAAGCCGTTGGTATTTCAGCCGACGGCATTACAATTACAGACGGATACACATATTGTGATGAGGGATATAACGTTCCTATCCCTCCGACTGATTTTTCAGCAGGTCGTGATGGCGACGGTGCAGCTACCTGGATAATCTTCGACCCTGGTACAAGCAGGCCGCCAACACCGGGAGCAAGTAATAATTAATTAAAGCCGTCCTGTGACAAGCGTCCACGCTTGTCACTAAATGAAACAAGTTAATGAGTTAATGAACACAAGCAGGTATAAAATATCATTTATAATAATCATCTCCTTATTCCTTCTTACGGCGATTATGTCATGTAAAAAGGAAGAGGTGGATGACACTCCCTCAAATCCTGTGGGTAAGATTGAAAAGCTTAGTGTTGTTAATCTTGAAATCACCGAACCGTCGGGGCTGTCATTCGGCCCTGACAGCAATACACTTCTGATTGTCAGCGACAACACAAACAAAGCTTATGAGATAACTTTACAGGGTGATATAATCAGGGAACTTGCTTATGTCGGAAATGACCTTGAAGGTATTGTTTATAATGCAGATGCCGGTATAGTTGCAATAGCCGAAGAACGTAAGAAAGAAATCGTATTTCTGGATTATGAAAACGGAAATGAGCTGGAGCGGTTTCAGATAAATACAGGTGGAAGTACACAGAATAAAGGTCTTGAAGGACTTTCGTACAATCCGAATAACAGTGCATATTACATTGTAAATGAAGATTTGCCCGGTGAACTGATTGTCTGGAACAGGCAATTTGATATAATAAGTAAAAAGGAATTGCATTTTGCGGGTGATTATTCGGCAATTTTTGTTGATACACAAAACTCACTCCTTTGGATTGTAAGTGATGAATCAAAAGCACTGTTTCAATGCGATTATAATGCCAAGGTTCTTAAAGAGTATTCGCTTCCAAAGGATAAATTTGAAGGAATAGCCGTGGATGCGGAAAACAAACTTATCTATCTTGTAAATGACAATACTGCAGAATTATATATTTATAAAATTATTGAAAAATGAAAACAACGATTCCCAGGTTTGAATTTAGAATTTTCGGACAAAACTTAGACCCTTACGAGTCGAAGTTAAAAGAGATATCCGGGATTGAAAAGACCCGGCAAATGACATCAATCTATTTGCTGACTGCCGGTAATACGACCAACAACATTAAAATCAGGGAAGGGATAATGGACATAAAAGAGCTGGAGCAGGTACAAAACGGTCTTGAGCAATGGAGTCCTTTTCTTGTAGGAGAATTTCCGTTAAAATCCGATATAATCCGAACGGTTGTTTTCCCTGCGATGGGTATCGAAAGTCCTGTATTTGAAAGGGATGAATACACCCTTGAACAATTGCTTCGGGATGTTATCTGCAAAGACCCTGACCTTGCCGTGGCTTATGTAAAAAAGAGACGTTATGCTTACACGGTGAGCAAATGCATTACCGAAATAGCAGAAGTAACAATCAACGGGGCTTATATGAAAACGCTTTGTATTGAGCACGAAGACCCTGAGAGGGTGCTGAAAGCAAAGAAAAAACTTGGAATCGGAGAAGATTTGGAAAATGTAAACTATCCCCTTGCCCTTAAAAGGGTAATGGGACTGGCCGAGCTGCCGGAGTCATGGAAATAGCAGCAATTAACATTGCACCGGTGTGATAAAAACAAAAAACGTTGCGTCGCTGCGCCGTTGCGTAAGGAAAAACAGAACAAAAATTAATTTTAAAAACAATAAATAAAAAAACAATGGCAAAAGAAAAATTATCAATCGGAGAGGTTTCAAAACCAAGATTTGAATTCAGAACATTCGGAAGAGATTTCGACGAAGCGGCATACCTGATGTCGCGTTTGTCTGTTCCGGTACCGAAAAAAGTGTGGGAAAGATATTCCGAGGAGATTTATATCCTCTCAAAAACAAATGATGTAAACAATACTAAAATCCGGGACGGAAAGATGGACATCAAAACATTTGTTCAGGAAGTTGACGGCCTTGAGCAATGGAATCCGCTTATGAAGGGTGAATTCCCAATTAAAGCGGAAGTCCTGAAAAATGAGGTATTTCCCGCTTTCAAAGTTGATATGCCGGCATTGGAAAAAGATGAATATACACTTGAAGAATTTCTTCAAATCATTAAGGACCATCCCGACCTTCAGGCTGTTAATGTTGAGAAAGAACGTTACGGTTATATGGTTAACGACACAATCTGCGAATATGCGGTAGTTTATATCAACGGTGCCTCGGTTGTAACCGTCAATTCCGAATCCACAGAACTTGATGATATTAAGAAAACAATCAAAGACCTTGAAATTGAAGGTGTTGAAAACATCAACTATCTTCAGGCAATAAAAAGAGTGATTGGCTGGATTGACAAACCTTTGGCTAATTAACCTCTGTCCTGGCGGATACCTCCCCTTCAGGGAAGAAAAAGACGGTGTTATAAATGGCACGGAAATAATTGAAATTTAATGAGTGAATAGGTAATACCGGTATTAATCAATTAACGGATTTTAAAATAAAACAATAATAAAATGGCACAGGAAATAGAAAGAAAATTTCTCGTAAAAGGCGATTTTAAGCCTTTCGCAACAAAACAAACAAGAATAACACAGGGTTACTTGTCATCGGTTCCTGAAAGAACCGTACGAGTGAGAATTAAGGGTGACAAAGGTTTCATAACAATCAAAGGGATAGGGAATGAATCGGGTGCAAGCCGCTATGAATGGGAAAAGGAGATTCCGGTGGACGAAGTTAAAGAGCTTCTGAAAATATGCGAACCCGGTGTGATTGACAAAACCCGCTTCATCGTTCCGGCAAACGACGGACTTAAGTTTGAAGTTGATGAGTTTTACGGCGACAATGAAGGCCTGACAGTTGCCGAAATCGAACTTCCCTCTGAAGATTTTAAGTTTGACAAACCCGAATGGCTCGGTGAGGAAGTTACCGGTGATGTCAAATACTTCAACTCAATGTTGATGAAAAATCCTTATAAAAACTGGTAATAACAGCAGACCTAACAGGTCTTGAAGACCTGTTAGGTCTAATTAATTAAATCGAAAGTTATATCAATAATTATGACCGAAGACAAAATGACAAAAGCATTTGACCCGCTTGATATGAACAATTACAGGATTGAGAAACTTCCGAAACGTTCAAAATCAAAGGTTGAATCAATCCTTGCAATGGTAGGAGGCCCACTGGCAGTCATTACATTTATACTGATATATTTTGTTGCCAAACCGGGATTTCTGATTAATATTGACCCCTCTTCACTGAGCGACTACGCCCGCCGGATATTCGATACAATCGGGGCTGAGGAGTTTTCGAGAATCAATATTGCTATGATGGCGATTTTTGCCGTCGGCATTGTTTTATGGATGACCGAGGCAATTCCGAACTATCTTACCTCATTAATAATCATTATCAGCCTTGTGCTTACCGGCGTTCTCAGCGAAAAAGAGGCCTACGCACAACTTGGTCATAAAGTAATGTGGCTGAATATTATGTCATTCGTTTTGGCAAGTATGCTTGTAAAAACAGGTCTTGCCAAGCGTTTTGCCCTTTGGTTTATTGTTCATTTCGGAAAAAATTCCTCCTCACTGTTTTTGAGTTTTCTTTTGATTAACGTTGTACTGTCAGCATTTATCTCGGCAACAACTGCAAAAGCTGCTATCCTTCTTCCTATTTTTATGGTTATTGCAGCAATTTACGGAGCAAGGGGCGGTGACAATAAAAACAATTTCGGACGGAATATAGTACTGCAAAACCTGTTTTACATAAATATCGGGGCAAGCGGCTTCCTGACAGGTTCGGGAGCAAACCTGCTTGCTGCATCGCTCATTGCAGGTGTTACGGGAGCCGACATATTTTTTTCCGACTGGATGAAAGCTAATTTTCCCGTTGCCATCGGACTTATGGTTATCGGATATCTTGTGGCAACAAGAATTTTCTTCCCTTTGAAAAAAGAGGAACGTGTTCCGCAAATCGAGGGGGGAATGGAGAGACTGAAAGAGGAGCTTGGCAAACTTGGAAAGATCAGCTTTGAAGAGATAAAATCGGCTGTTCTGTTTCTTGCGATTTTGGTGCTCTGGGCAACTGACAAATATCACGGAATCAGTCCCACTGCAGTTGCTTTCCTCGGAGCTATAATTGCGCTATTGCCACGTATCGGTATTGTCAAATGGAATGATGTGGATATTCCCTGGCATCTGATGCTTTTCTCGGCCGGAGCTTATACTCTCGGGGCAGGTTTTAAGGCAACCGACCTCCCGTCACTTTCAGTTAACGCCACTTTCGACGCACTCGGACTTGGTGCGGAAACACCTTTCTGGATGCTCTATCTGTTGCTGACCTTTGCAATGGTTTTCAGTGCATTGGTTTTTCAGTCGAAGACGATGCGGACGATGATTTTCGTCCCCATAGCACTCGGAGTTGCGGTACGGTTCGGCTACAATCCCATAAGTCTTGCCCTGCCGGTGGCTTTTCTTATCGAACACGTTTATGCCCTTCCGTTCAACAGTAAACCTGCAGCTCTGCTCTACGAAACAGACCAGTACAGTATGACCGACACATTCAAATACGGACTGACAATGCTTGTCATCGGCTGGTTTATGAGTATCCTGATGGGTGAAACCTGGTACCGCTGGCTTGATATTACTCCAAACGGAGTATTTGGGATTTTCTAAGTAAATCAAAATGAGTAGCAAAACTACCCTTTGGGCAAGCCTTCCGTGTTTTTCAGTGGGAAAAAATCCTTTATATTTAGGATAGGAGAGAGAAGAACAGCAGTAGTTTTTTTGTGCTTCTTAGTATCTTTGCTCCGAAAATTTTGGAGTTGTGGCAAAAAAATAAAAGGTACGTTACAGGACTATAAATACCACAAAGGCACTAAGGCTCAAAGGTTCACTAAGGAGGGTATTTCATATATTTCCAAGTGTGGATGCTTGGAACAAAGATGATGGACGCTTGGAACATAGATGGGCTTGGAACATAGATGGTATAGATTGCAACAAAATATCGAGAAGATTAATGTTTGTGACAATAACCTGATACAGATGGTATTAAGGCACTATGGATAACAATTACGGTTTTTCAAGTTCCTTTGTCGAAAGCAGACCGCAGGCAGCTTCAATATCCTGACCGCGTGATGCCCGTAAGGTTGTTCTTATTCCTTTGCTGTTCAGGGCTTCCA
>CAYOZZ010000164.1:0-19723 GCA_964408535.1 uncultured Bacteroidales bacterium
ATCGTAATTGTTTCGGGACAGGAGGATGTGGCTACTGCTGTAAAACTGTTGAAGAGCGGAGCTTATGATTATTTTGTCAAAGATGAAGATACGAAGGACAGGCTTTGGAATACATTAAAAAATATAAAAGAAAGAGTTAAATTAAAAGAGGAGATAAACGAACTTAAAGAAGAGATAGGCAAGAAATATGAGTTTAAAAAAATAATAAAGGGCAACAGCCCGGCTATTAAGCAAATATTCAGTCTTATTGAAAAAGCAACACACTCGAATATTACCGTTTCTCTTTATGGTGAAACCGGAACCGGTAAAGAGATTGTTGCTAAGGCTATTCATTATAATTCTCAGAGAGCAAAATATTCTTTTGTGCCTGTTAATGTTACTGCTATTCCGAAAGAATTAATCGAGAGTGAGATGTTTGGGTATGAAAAGGGCGCTTTTACAGGCGCAAATACACGAAAAATCGGTAAATTTGAACTCGCAAACAGGGGAACTATCTTTCTTGATGAGATTGGAGAGATGGATATCAATATGCAGGCAAAACTACTGAGAGTGTTGCAGGAGAAAGAGCTTACAAGAATTGGCGGCAATAAAGCGATAAAATTTGACGCAAGGGTTATTGTGGCTACCAATAAAAATCTTGCTAATGAAGTTGAAAAAGGAAATTTCAGGGAAGACCTTTATTACAGGTTGCTAGGTTTGCCGATAGAAATCCCGCCGTTGAGATTCAGAGGTAACGACATTCTGATTCTTGCCAAATTCTTTGTTGATGAATTCTGTAAGGAAAATAAAATGAATATGCTTCAAATATCATCTAAAGCACAGGAAAAGTTGATGAAATATCCGTTTCCCGGTAATGTTAGAGAATTAAAAGCCGTTATGGAATTGGCTTGTGTGCTGACTAATACCGATATTATTGAAGAAGATCATATATCCTTCAATTCAACAAATGCAAAAAGTGATTTCCTTCTTGAAGAGGATACATTACAGGGATATGTGCAAAAAATAGTGAAGTATTATTTACAAAAATATAATAATAATGTGATGGTTGTTGCCAAAAAACTTGATATCGGAAAGTCAACCATTTACAGGATGCTGAAAAATAATGAAATTTAACACTTGAAACCGACAGCTTTCGGATAGAGTATTCGATAATTTATCATTTTAATAATAGCTATTTTCAAATAGAGAAAGTTATTCAGAAAGCATACCTTGTAATATATTAAATATTAATGGTTTACGTGTGTGGTATAAAAATTGTAACACTTTTGTAAGATTATTATTAGTAATTAATTGGCAAGGCACCTTGTTTTAACAAATAAATTTTGAGATAAATGGAACCAATAAAACTTTTTGATCTGACAAACCTTGATGAAATGCTTGGCGGTGACAGACAAGCTATGTTGCAAATGGTGAAAATCTTTTTACAAGCAACACCGGAAAGTTTGACCGAGCTAAACAACTGTTTTAAAAAAGATGACCTTGACGGTGTGAGTAAACTTGCACATAAGCTTAAATCTTCGATTGATATTTTTGCAATATCCGAAATTAAACACGATATCCGCAGACTTGAGAATCTTGCAAGGGAAGGTGTTAGCATTGAGGAGATCCCAGCCTTAGTGGAAAAAGTTAACAGGATTCTTAATGAAGTTATTGAACAGGTCGGACTTGAAAAAGATATCCTGCAGAAAGAATTGCTTGCAATATAGAATAAATTGTTTCTCAATAATTGAAAATTTCTGAATCTCTGTTTATAAAAATAAAAAATACCCTGATTAATATCATAATATCAGGGTATTTTTTATTTCAAATTACAAAACAACGATTTATAATGGAATATTTCCATGTTTCTTCGGCGGATGCGACAAAGCCTTGTTTTGTGTCATTTCAAGCGCCTGAATAATTTTATATCTCGTCTGTTTAGGATAGATAATCTCGTCAATGTAACCGAGAGCTGCGGCTTTGTAAGGACTTGCAAAAGTGTTTTTGTAATCCTCAACGGCTTTTTGCTTTTCTTCGTCCGTAAGCTTATTCCTGAAAATGATATTTACGGCACCGTCAGGTCCCATAACAGCAATCTCGGAAGTCGGATATGCATAATTGACATCGGCACCGATATGCTTGCTCGACATCACGTCATAAGCACCGCCATAAGCTTTTCTTGTGATAATTGTAATTTTCGGGACAGTTGCTTCTGCAAAAGCGTAAAGCAATTTAGCACCATGCTTGATGATGCCTCCGTACTCCTGGGTTGTTCCGGGTAAGAATCCGGGAACATCAACAAAAGTTACCAACGGGATATTAAAAGCATCGCAAAAACGGACAAACCTTGCTGCTTTTGTAGATGAATTAATATCAAGCACCCCTGCAAGATTAGCCGGTTGATTGGCAACTATTCCGACAGGTCTTCCTGCAAAGCGTGCAAATCCTATAACCATATTCTGAGCATAGTAGGGCGCAACTTCAAGGAAGTTTCCTTCATCAATAACAGTCAGGATAATCTCTTTTATGTCGTAAGGTTTGTTCGGGTCATCGGGAACAATGGTCTGCAATCTTTCATCTTCACGGTGCGGGTCGTCGGTGCAGGCTTTTACCGGCGGATCTTCGAGATTGTTTGAAGGCAGGAAGCTGAACAACTCTCTCAGCATCATCATTGCCTGCTCGTCATCTTCGGCAACGAAGTGGGCGACACCGCTTTTTGAGTTATGTGTCATAGCACCGCCGAGGTCCTCTTTGGTGACATCTTCGTGAGTTACCGTTTTTATTACATCCGGCCCTGTAACAAACATATAGCTTGTTTTTTTGACCATCATAATAAAGTCGGTGATGGCAGGTGAATAAACAGCTCCACCGGCACATGGCCCGAGTACGGCCGAAATCTGAGGAATAACACCTGATGCAATTGTGTTTCTGTAAAAAATGTCTGCATAACCGGCAAGACTCTCGACACCTTCCTGGATACGCGCTCCGCCTGAGTCGTTCAGCCCGATTACGGGAGCTCCCATTTTCAGTGCCATATCCATTATTTTGATGATTTTATCGGCATTGGCACGGCTTAATGTCCCTCCGAAAACCGTAAAGTCCTGTGCAAAAACATAAACAAGCCTTCCGTCAATCTTTCCGTATCCGGCAACAACACCGTCTCCCAAAATCTTGTTTTTGTCAATTCCGAAATCATGTGCACGATGAGTTACGAATTTGTCAACTTCAACAAATGTTTCGGGATCAAGCAGGTCGGCAATTCTTTCGCGGGCTGTTTTCCTTCCGGCATTATGCTGCCTCTCAATCCTCTCAACACCTCCGCCGAGTTCGGCTATTTTGTTTTTTTCTTCAAACGTTTTAAACTTATCTTCTAATGACATAATATTATTTTTTTGTCGTTATTATTCGTTATAATTTATTCAATGATAATTAAAGGCTGGTTACCGTCAATCGTATCTCCGTCTTTTACAAGTACATCAACAATTGTCCTGTCCTTTTTAACCTTATATTCGCTTTCCATTTTCATTGCCGAGATTATGATAACCGTCTCTCCGGCTTTTACCTTATCACCTTTTTTTACCAATACTTTTACAACTTTACCCGGCATTGGGGATGAAATGGAGGTGTCGTCGTCCATATCATCACTCTTGCGGTTTTTCATATATTTAGCTTCTGCATCAAGTATATCAATCTCGTAGGAGTTGTAAAGAGTGTTAATTGTGTATGTTTTTGGCTTTTGCCCCGGGATTAGTTCCACATTATATGACTTGTTGTTGTATAATATGGAATAAACCCCTTTTTCGACCTCAACGAGGTCAACATCAAATTCCTGTCCGTCTATGGAAATCTTGTACATATCGCCATCCTGTGTAATAAGATCGACAATTGAAGTGTTTCCGTCAATATTTATTTCTAATGACATAATTCCGGTTTTTTATTATAATCTTGTTATGTTTTTCTTTCTTCCGAATATTTTCCAGTTACTGTTAAGATTGTTCGGATGTATCCTGTCTTTTACCTCTTTCAGTCTGTTCCGGTAATCAATGAAAGCGGCAATTATGGCAACATTCTTGCAATCACCGTCACATTTATCTTCTTCCATAAGGATATCTTTGTTCTTTTCAATAAACTGAGTGTTGTATTTTCCTTCAACAAAATCGGGAGCATTCATTATCTTCTCAAGGAATTTAATACCGGTTTTGACTCCGGTAATTTTATAAGCATACAATGCACGCTTCATCCTTTGAATGGCCTCATCCCTGTCTTTACCCCAGGCTATAAGCTTTGAAATAAGCGGGTCGTAATAGATGGGGATCTCATATCCTTCATATACATAACCATCGTGTCTTACTCCCAGTCCGAGCGGCTCAGTAATATGCCGGATAATTCCCGGACTCGGCATAAAATTATTGTCAGGATCTTCGGCATAAATACGGCATTCTATTGCATGTCCTGTTTGTGATAGTTCATCTTGTTTGTATGAAAGCTCCTTGCCTTCTGCAATCCTGATTTGTTCTTTCACAAGGTCAATGCCGACAACTCTTTCGGTTATGGGATGTTCAACCTGCAAACGGGTGTTCATTTCAAGAAAATAATAATTCAGATCATCGTCCATAATAAATTCAATGGTTCCGGCACCCTGATAATTTGCTGCCAGTGTAGCTGCAACAGCTGCCTCACCCATTTCCGCCCTGACCTCAGGTGTCATTAACGGACTTGGAGTTTCCTCCACAACCTTTTGATGACGCCGCTGAACCGAGCATTCCCTTTCAAAAAGATGGATTGCATTTCCATGGCTGTCTGCCAACACCTGAAACTCAATGTGATGTGGTGACGAAATGAATTTTTCGACATAAACGGCATCATCACCGAAAGCAGCCATTGATTCCGACTTTGCGGCTCTTAACGAAGGTAAAATATCCTCTTCCTTGGTGACGAGCCTCATCCCTTTTCCTCCTCCGCCTGCCGATGCTTTAAGCATAACCGGCAAACCAACCTCTTTAATTACTTTCAATGCATCTTCTTCGGATTTCAAAGGATCGGTAGTTCCGGGAACAACCGGGACGTTTGCAGCAATCATAGTCCGGCGCGCCGTTATCTTGTCACCCATCTTTTTGATTGAGTCGGATGAAGGCCCTATGAATATAATTCCTTCCTGTTTGCAACGGTCGGAAAATTCGGCGTTTTCCGACAGAAAACCGTAACCGGGATGAATGGCATCGGCACCGCTTTTTTTGGCTGCCTCTATGATGTTGTCAATTACGAGATAACTTTCGTTTGAGGGAGAAGGTCCTATGTGATAGGCCTCGTCAGCATAGCGTACGTGCATTGCTTTACGGTCGGCATCGGAATAGACGGCAACCGAGAGAATTCCCATTTCGCGACAAGTTCTCATCACACGTATGGCAATTTCTCCTCGGTTTGCTACTAAAACTTTTTTTATCATAAAATATAAATTATTGTTTTCTAATTGATGTGATACTCAGAGTGTTCATTATAATTAACATAATTTTCCTCTTATTTAGAATGCGCAAAAATAACATTATTTTTAATAATGTCAATCGAATGTTATGAACAGGGCGGAAACGATTGATAACAAAAATATTCTTCAAAATTAAATTCTCTTTTAGGATATATATACAAAATGAATATCCGTACCAGAAAGTTACCTTCCCACAGCCTTTTCATAATCGGGGTGATCAAGGAACTGTTTGTAAGTATCATCAGGGAATGGTCGTAAAAATATTTTCCAGTACGCTTTCTTTGTCATAGCATCGTAATGAATATCACCTCCGTAATATTGCCAGGTCTGAAAAAGATTCAGCAAAACGAGAAGGGTTATCACAATATGTGAAATGAGTTTTGCGGTTTTTTTCAAAGAGAATGTCCATTTTATAAAAACGGCGAGTGATAGTGCAAGGATGGGGTATGAGTCAATGAATGGCCTTCCGCCGAAGCTGCCGCCGTACCACCAGCACCACCAGGATGTTATGATGTAGATGTTCAACATAAGAAAAACGAGCGAGGGAACAAAAATCTCCTTCATCTTCCGGTATGACAGAGCAACTCCTGCAATAGCAAAGAGCATTACAGGTGTGTAAAGAAGCCAGCCTTTACGGTAACTGAACATTCCGTCAATAATGTGAGGGTGCAGGAAGTTGAAACCCTCATTGTTGTAAGAATAATAGAGCCAGTGTCCGGTTGCAAACTTCCAGTAAGCAAGCTGAGGAATCCATACAACTGCAAAAGTAAGAGCCATCGCAATTATGAACCGCGGATTTCTAACGAAAAACAGAAAACGCTCTTTCAACTCTTTTGCTGATTTTACATCCCAAAGAAGGAAAAACACAGACAGGATAATATCGGTAGGCCTTATAAGTGTTATGAGTCCTCCGAGCAGGCCGATAATAATTGAATTCTCCATATCAGGCTTTTCATACCACCTGATTGTCATATAAATAAATGCCGAAAAGAGGGCAAAAAGGTAAACGTGAGGCATTGTGGACTCTATGGCAGAATAATAATAGAGGTTTGTTCCCAAAACTACCGTAATAAGTGTAATAACAACAACTTTCCAACTAAAATAATTTTCGAGTACCTTCCTGAGAAAAAACAGACCGAGAGCGAGATAGAAAAGTGCGCTCATTGTCAGAAAGAACTTGTATGGTACTGAAAAACCGTCCGCCGGATAGTCTGTCAGTCCGGCTGTAATATGTCCCAAGACAAAAAATGGTGCATAGAGGAATGAAAGACCCATTGACATTTTAATGACATTGCGACCGTCAGGTGTTTTTAACGGCCAGAATTTGTCGGAAAAATATCCTCCGCTGTCCTGTATGAAGTTAAGGGTCAAATCTTTGTAGATGAATGTGGCGGGAAGATATGAATAATATGAGATGACATCGTGATAAATAACTCTGTTTGAGTGTGTCCAGTAGTGAATATTGAACATATTGTATCCAACGGCAAAAATAATTATCAGGTTTACTATCCTTGCTTTTGCGAATTTTATATGTAGCAGATGCTTCATCCGATCAATTAGTTTACTTTTGCAAACATAAACGAAGTTTGTTGTTTTCGATGGATAAAAATACATCATTTTTATTAAACGGAGCCGGTTGGCAAATTGACCTTTCAACTCCTGCGGTAATGGGTATTCTGAATATTACACCCGACTCCTTCTATGACGGTGGAAAGTACCGGAATAATGAGACCCTGTTGTTTCAGGCGGAAAAGATGCTGAATGAAGGTGCAGCAATACTTGATATCGGAGCTGTTTCGAGCAGGCCGGGAGCAGAAGAAGTTCCGGAGGATACTGAGCTTGAACGACTGCTCCCTGCTTTGGAAAATTTGCTTTCCGCTTTTCCGGATGCAGTTATCTCGGTTGATACATACAGAAGTAATGTTGCAAGAACAGCCGTTGAGGCCGGGGCACATATAATAAATGATATTTCGGGCGGTACTTTTGATGAAAAAATGTTTCGTACGGTGGCAGACCTTAATGTCCCGTATGTCCTGATGCATATAAAAGGAACTCCGCAGAATATGCAGAACAATCCGCAATATGTTGACGTTGTTCAGGAGGTGAAGTATTTTTTTAAAAAGCAGTTGCGAAAGCTTGGAAATACCGGAGTTACTGAAAATATAATTCTTGACCCGGGTTTCGGATTCGGAAAAACACTCGAAAATAATTACGAACTTCTGAAAGACCTTTCTGCTTTTACTGACCTGGGGTATCCTGTTTTAGCAGGGGTCTCGCGTAAGTCAATGATAAATAAAGTGTTACAGGCTACACCGGATACGGCTCTCAACGGGACAACTGTTCTCAATACAATAGCTCTTTTGAACGGTGCCGGCATTTTGCGTGTTCATGATGTGAAAGAGGCTGTTGAAGCTGTCAGGCTTGTGGAGTTTTACGGAAGTGCAGGGTAGGTTGGATATCGGTAACTTTACGCATTTGCTAAATCGGTTTCCAGTTCATCCTCAAGTCCTTTATGAAAATAAGAAACATTATATTTATTAAGTAGTTCAAGAAATTCAATACGACTGATATTCAGTACCTTTGCAGCAAAACCTGATGATATTTTTCCCAATTCATAAAGCTTAATTAAAGATATTATTTTTATTTCGCTTTCAAATTCCCTGTTATTCATTTTTAATGAATGTGCAAGAGACTCCGGATAATTTATTGATATTTGCTGTTTCATCATCTTTTTTTGCAAAGTTAATAATTTTGTTTATATAAGGCTTAATGAAATTATAATGAAAAGAAAAGTATTATCTTTACTGACTGTTTTTAGGCTTACGACTATGGTCGTGTTGATGTAATGTGTTAAAAATATGTAAGTTATATGCCTGCACCAAAGAAATTCGGAACATTTTCGGGGGTTTTTACGCCTTCCATTTTAACCATTCTCGGTGTTATTATGTACCTGCGGCTTGGCTGGGTTGTCGGGCAGGCAGGTCTTATTGCCACACTGGGGATAATAGTTCTGGCTCATGTTATTTCACTTACAACCGGTTTAAGTATCTCCTCAATAGCTACGGATAAGAAGATTAAAACCGGTGGTATCTATTATATTTTATCAAGAAGTCTCGGACTACCTATGGGAGGCTCTATCGGAATAACTATTTTTGTCGGGACAGCCCTCAGTATCTCGCTATATGTAATAGGTTTTACTGAAAATTTCCTGTCAATCAAAGAGATAAGTGATTTTCTCGGTTTGGTGCCTTCGGTGGAAAGTTACCGGATTGTAGGCTCTGCCGTTCTGTTGTTTTTGGTTATAATTGCATTTATCAGCACCTCCTTTGCCATAAAAACACAATATGTTATCCTGAGTGCCATTGCGTTATCATTGGTTTCCGTTTTTGCAGGTGTTTTTATGCATGTCGAGTTTCATCCGGCTGCCGTTGCACTTCATCCTGCCGAAGGGAAAACACTGGAATATGTCTTTGCAATTTTCTTCCCTGCAGTCACGGGATTTACGGCCGGAGTTGCAATGTCGGGCGATTTGAAAGACCCGAAAAAAAATATTCCGTTCGGTACTATGGCTGCCATAATAGTCGGTTTTGTGGTCTATATCACCCTTGCCATTCTGTTTGCAACACTGGTTGACCGTGATATGTTGCTTAACGACACGAATTTTATGATGAAGATAGCCTGGTATTCACCGCTCGTTGTCGCAGGTATCTGGGGTGCAACGCTGAGTTCGGCACTTGGTGGAATACTCGGCGGTCCACGTATCATTCAGGCTGTTTCGCAGGATAAGATAACACCGAAATTTCTCGGAAAGGGTTACGGAATAAACAACGAGCCGCGAAATGCACTGGTATTCACCTTTCTGCTTGCCGAAGCGGGAATCCTCATAGGTGAACTGGATGTAATTGCAGGAATTGTTTCGATGTTTTATATCGCAGCTTACGGTTTTATCAATCTGGCTTTTGCGCTCGAACGCTGGGCAAGCTCCGATTTCAGACCGTCGTTCAGGATTTCAAAATGGGTTGGAATTGTCGGTTTCATCGCCAGTTTTAGTATTATGTTCAAGATTGATACCGTTGCAATGATTCTTTCCCTGGTAATTATGTTCGGGATTTACTTTTTTCTGAAAAAGAAAGTCCTTGAACTTGATTTCGGAGATGTGTGGCGAAGTGTATGGCAATCGGTTATACGGTCGTCATTGCACGAAATGGACAGCAAAAAGCAGGAAGAAAGAAACTGGCAACCCAACATTATGCTCTTCAGCAGCAATACCGAGGCAAAACCGTATCTTATTGAGTTCGGTAAAGACCTTGTCGGCAGGCTCGGAATGTTATCCAATTTCGACCTGATAGAGAATAAAAGGGCGGAAGTGCTCTTTCCAAAGCATAAACAGTCGTTGCAGACAGACGACAGTCGAAAGTTTAAGGGCATTTTCACCCGAAAGCAGGAGTGCAAAGATTATTACGAAGGTGTGGAGATGATATCGCGCACCTACGGCTTTTCGGGCATTGAACCTAATACCGTTCTTCTTAACTGGGAAAAACAAAGTAAGGACCCTGTCAGGTTTGCACAGACCGTCAGAACTCTTTCCGAGCTCGACCTCAATATTCTGATGATGGATTACGATTTCAGGTTCGGATTCGGAAAGAGAAAGAAGATTGATATATGGTGGCGCGGCAGGGGAAACAACGGAAAATTTGCCCTTTCCCTCGTTAAATTCATCTGGTTGTCTGAAAACTGGAGAGATTCGGTGATAAGGCTTCTTATTGTGAATATGAAAAATGAAGATAAGTCGAGGATACGGAAAGAGGCCGAGGCAATGCTCGACGACCTTAGGATAAGGGGCGAAGTGCTTGTTATAAACAATGAGATTGTAAACAGACCTTTTTATGAGATAATCGAGTCGGAATCGCGTGAGTCGGACCTTGTTATCCTTGGTATTCCTGATGTGCAGGAAGGTAAAGAGAAGGAATTCATTGAACGGACAAACAGTTTGTGCAAAAATGTCGGTACGGTTCTTCTTATCAAGGCGTCATCTTTTTTCAAACCTCATAATGTGGCAGCACTTGATAAAACGGAAACGGGGAAAAAGGATTTCAATGAAAAACTTGATGTAATTGTGAAAGAAAAAGAAGATATTCCCGAAATCGTCTATCCGGCTGAGTCTGAAACCGCCTTCGCACTGAAATCACTGAAGGAAAGATTTGACGAATTACTCTTAAATACTGATAATGAGTTGTTGAAGAAATCGGGTGAATGGTATGCCGTTTTTTTTGATTCACTTCAACAACTTGTTAATGAGAGTTTTGATGCATTGGAGTCGAAGCTGGAAAACAATGAAGTGGTCAATAACAGCAGTATTCTGAAATTACTGCAGAATTATATTGTAAAATACAGAAAACATCTGCAAAATATTATACATACCGAATCGAAGTATCACAGCGATGTTCTTCAGTCGGGAATAGACGAATTTTTGAGCGGATTAGACGAACTTTTGTCTGATGTTCCTGCACAACTTGTTAAGGAGATTGATGTGAAATCTCTTAAAGGTATTGAGAATAAAAGCTTTTCTTTCAGAATGTTTTATTTGCGGATGCGGATTAATAAACTGTTTGCAGGCGAAAAGGTCAGGTATAAGATTAAATACCGCAAACTGGTGTACTCTTACTTTCCCGGAAAGGCTTACACCGCTCTGTTCGGAATGTTCACAAAATTCGGTCTTGCCGGATTACGGAACATAACTTCTGCAAGGGAATACACACGGTCGGTTGCCGATTGCTTCAGCGGCTTCGGTATGCAATTATCCGAGCAGAATCTGACTTTGGAAACGGTCAGGGAAGAGAGGAAAAAGGTAGATGCTCTTTTTAAAAAGATAAAAAGGAGTAATGTGGAGTCCTTTGCTGCATTGTCAACATCATTGAAAAAGGATATTTATTTGATAATCGGCGAAATTAGTAATAAGCTTATAACCCCTGATACCAACAACCTGATTAAAAATCAGATCGGGAAAAGGGTTGCCGGTGAAATTCGTGATAATCTTGAAAATATTCCTCAAAGCTGGTTCGGAAGTCAGTCTCTGCTGTACGGTTATGCATATCTTGAGGCCTGGCTTATGTCTGTAAAATCAAAAATAGGAACCGTTTACATAAACCTGTGGCGTAGGTTTGATAATGTTTACGAAAGCAAATTTATCGGTACTGTCAGGGAGTTGCGTGAGGTTATTAAAAGTCTTAATGAAAAATCAAAACCGGAAAATGATAAGTTAGCTGCATTTCTTGAGAAATTCGGAAACCGTGACGACCTGCAAACCTATTTTCGTGATTCAGTGAATGAGACGGGACGGAAAATTCAGCAATCTATAAGAAATTTTCCGGAAACGGTTGAGATTATACAGAAAGAGTCGTTTTATGAATTTGAAAATCAGCAGTTTGAATATATTAAGACATTTAATGTATCCGCTTTACAACTTCTTAATTATCTGGTTCAGACAAAATGTATTGAGCCGTTATATCATTCACTCGGGCCGGTTAGCGAAAAGGTTAGAGAGCTTGACGTTGCCCTGAAAGAAGTTGTAAGCTCCGTCTCTTTTAAGGTTAAGGATGAAGATGCCGGTGTTGATATTGAAAAACTTGCCGGAGAGCAAACCGAAAGGTTGAATGAGATTGAGAAGGAAGCGGAACAACTGAAGAGACAGGTGAGTGATGTTTTCTATCCGCAGTTGCAAAAGCTTGAGGATGTTTTTTCGGTAACGGCATTTACCCGTAATATCGGCAATCTGAAGCATTATGTGTGGAGTGCCGAGACGAAAAAGCATCTGAATGTGTTGAAGGAGACCGGATTAAAAGTGAAAAAGCATTTTGATCATTTTGTCGGTCAAATCTGGTACAGACAGAGTTCGGGAGTTATTCAGGCAGGAAAACTTTTAAAGGAAGGTTCGTCAGTGAGCGGTCTGGATGATATGCTGAATATGATTGAAAAGATAAAAGTAAAAACCGCGAAAACCGAAAAAATACCGTTTTATTACCGTCAGCTTTACCTTAACAGTCAGTCCAATCTTGTTGAGTTCTGGGTTGGCAGAAAGGCGGAGCTGGAAACTGTCGAACGTTCGATCCGCCGGTTTAATGAGGGACGTCAGGGGGCCGTTTTAATAACGGGTGACAGGAAATCGGGCAAAACTTTCTTTATTCAAAAAACGGTACACGATTTTCTTGATGAATCGAAGGTGTATTATGTAATCCCGCCGGTTGAGGGAAATCCGGATAAACAATTGTTCGGAAAAATATTGGCTGATACTTTCGAGTCGGATGAAAGCCCCGATGCTATACTTGCCGAACTACCGGAGAAATCGGTTATTGTTTTTGATAATGTTGAGCTTTTCTTTGAGCGTAGCATTAACGGATTAGAAGCTTTGGACGAACTGATAAGACTGATATCAAAGTTCGGAAGCAGGCACCTGTTTATTGTTTCGATGAATTTATTTGCATTTGAATTGCTATCAAAGATGAAGAATGTGGAGAATTACTTTTTAACTATTATCGGTCTTCAGCCGTTAAATGCGGAAGAATTGCAGGAAGCTGTTATGGTCAGGCACAATTCGGGTAATTATAAACTGAGATTTGCAGGTAAAAAGAATCCGATTCCGGGTAACTGGGACTATGCACGATTGTTCTCAAAGTATTTCTCAATTACGAAAGGGAATGTGGGAAATATGATGTATTCCTGGATTGCAGGTATTGAAGATGTGAAAGATAATTACATCCTTATCAATCATCCGAAACATCCTGATATTCATAATTTTGAAATGATGGAGGCAGACTGGTATGTGATTCTGGTTCAGATGGTTTTACATGGGCCGTTATCGGTTGGAAGACTATCGGGAATTCTGCAGCTTGATGAGAATGGTAGTCGTGACAGAAAAAAACGGAGTGAACTGATTGAGATACTGAAAAATATGGAAAGAGCGGGAATAATAGCCGGAAAGCAAAACAGCGGCCTCTATGATATTGACAGGGCGGTTTATCCTTACCTGATTGAGTTTTTTACTTCAAAAGGGATTTTGTAGCTTATGGTCATATTTTTATATATTTTTGTAAAATACTAATTATTATGGATTCAATGAGAATAGAGATATTAAATCCAAAAGCAAAGGTATTACTGAAAAATCCGGAAAATTTGGATTTGATAAAAATTGGAAGATAATTTTTTACCGGATTTAGCCGTTGGTAGCAATGCTGATTTTTGGTGACCGGTGATTCTGATTTGTTGGTGATAAAAAGATTAACAATACTGAAATTATTATGTTAGAACAACTAATTCATAAAATATGACGACTGATTTTTGGGAATTATCACGTGGGGAGATTTATCTCTTTTTGTTGATTGCCATTGTAATATTTTTTCTGTTCAGGGTACTTAATAAATCCCTGTCTTTCTTTCCTGTGAGAAAAAAGCTAAGGAAAGCGTTGTTAAATTATCTGCCTGTTGTTGAAATGGCAGTCTGGTTTATATATATAATCTGGGCAATTCAGTTTTTATGGATTGGAAACAGACTCTATGCTCTCGAACTTTCGGTTATTCTTTCACTTTTTGTTTTGGCCGTATCCTGGTTCTCGTTGCGCGATTTTATTGCAGGTGCTGTTTTTAAAGCATCCGGAAAGTTTTCGAAGAACGAAACTGTTAAGATTGGCGATTTTTCCGGTAAGATTTCAGGATTTGAAAGCCGGAATCTTATATTGGAAACGGAAAAGGGTGAGACTGTTTATATCCCGTACGGCAAGGTTTTGGGTAATGTTATAATAAGGTCGCACCCTGCGGAAAAGGTTATGAGTCACACATTTCAGATGCATCTGAAAAACATATCCGATCCTATTGAAGTGATGAATCGCATAAAAGTCGGCATTTTAGCATCACCACTATCATCACTGAAAAAGGAACCTAAAATAAAATTGCTTGATTCGGGTGACGGTTTGGCTCCTGTCTTTGAAATTACGGTATATGCAATTGAAACGGAGCATTTTGTCAGACTTGAAAAGTATGTAAGGTCATTGTTTACAAACAGCATCCCTGAAAGATAGTACTATTTTTGATGAAAATTATTTTGGTTTCGGCGTATGGTTTTATCGCCGGTTTACAACAGTAAAACCGGTGAATAAAATATTTGTTTCGCATAAAACTAAATTTTGTTTTTAACTTTTTAGAAGAATAATTTCTACTTTCGCAGTCAAAAGAAAAATAAAGGTTACCTGATTGCGTTTTCCTCTTTTGGAAATTAACGGATTGCTTTCAAATACCTTGGAATCGAATGTTTTAAAATATCCCGGTAATGATTAACGAACAATTAATATATCCGAAAAGCATTGTTATTGTTGGAGGTTCCAACGATATTCATAAACCCGGCGGAAAAGTGCTTAAAAACATTGTTGACGGCGGGTTTGACGGAAAACTTTATGTCACTAACCCTAAGGAGGACGAAGTGCAGGGTATAAAGAGCTATAAAAATCCTGCCGACCTTCCTGATGTTGACCTTGCAATAATAGCAATTGCTGCCAAATACACTTATGACATTGTTAAACTGTTGACGGAGCAGAAAAATACAAAAGCTTTTATCATACTGTCAGCCGGTTTTAGCGAAACGAGTGAAGAAGGAAGAATACTTGAGGAGAAAATTGTCGAGCAAATTAATAAGTATGACGGTGCGCTGATAGGCCCGAACTGCATCGGTGTTCTTACCCCTCAATATCATGGTGTTTTTACAAAGCCTATTCCCAAACTCGACCGTAACGGTTGCGATTTCATATCCGGTTCGGGGGCAACTGCCTGTTTTATTATGGAAGCCGGTATCCCGAAGGGTCTTACTTTTGCAAATGTTATCTCGGTCGGTAACTCGGCTCAGATGGGTGTTGAGGATATAGTTCAGTATATGGATGTTAACTTTGACCCTGAGAGGGATTCGAAAATAATTTTGCTCTATATCGAAAGCCTTCAAAAACCCGACCTGTTGTTAAAACATGCCTCTTCACTGATTCGTAAAGGTTGTAAGATTGCTGCTATAAAAGCAGGAAGCTCTCCGGCGGGAAGCCGGGCAGCATCATCGCATACGGGAGCCCTTGCCAGCCCTGAGGTTGCTGTTGATGCCCTGTTCCGTAAAGCGGGAATCGTTAGGTGTTACAACAGGGAGCAGTTGGTTACGGTGGCTTCGGTGTTTATGTATCCTGAATTGAAGGGTAAAAATATTGCGGTTATAACTCACGCCGGAGGACCTGCCGTTATGCTTACCGATGCACTCTCTGCCGGTGGTTTTGAAGTCCCCCCGATTGAAGGTAAATATGCTGAGGAGTTGAAATCGAAACTGTTTCCGGGCTCTTCCGTCGCCAATCCGATTGACTTTCTCGCAACGGGAACGGCAGAACAGCTCGGGACCATCATTGATTATGTGAATGACAAGTTTGATTTTATTGACGGAATGGTTGTAATTTTCGGAACTCCGGGATTATTTCCGATTTATAATGTCTATGATGTATTGGATGAAAAGATGAAAACATCCGAAAAGCCTATTTATCCCATTTTGCCTTCCATTTTAACGGCAGAACACGAGGTGGAGGCTTTCCTTGCAAAAGGTCATATTAATTTCCCGGATGAGGTTGTACTTGGTTATGCTCTTACAACTGTTTATTCCACTCCGAAACCGGAAGAAGCCGGTATTAAGTTGCCTGATGTGGACAAGAAAACGATAAGATCAATAATTGACAACGCAGGTAACGGATATATTTCACCACAGGATATTCAGGGTTTGCTTGATGCAGCCGGTATTCCGCGTGCGGGAGAAGCTGTGGTCAGCACAAAGGAGGATGCTCTCGAAGCTGCCGCCTCACTTGGTTACCCGCTCGCAATGAAAGTTGTCGGACCTGTTCATAAATCGGATGTCGGTGGCGTTGTCCTTAATGTTGAAGACCAGGGAACTCTTTTGTCTGAATTCGACAGGATGATTGAAATTAAGGATACAACGGGTATTTTGTTACAGCCTATGCTTTCGGGAACAGAATTGTTCATAGGAGCAAAGCATGAATCCAAATTCGGACATTTAATCCTGTGCGGACTCGGCGGTATTTTTATTGAAATACTGAAGGATGTTCAGACCGAAATAGCACCCGTATCGAAAAATAAAGCTGTTGAGATGATTAAAAATCTCAAAAGTTACAAAGTGTTCGAAGGTGTCAGAGGGCAGGAGGGAGTTAGTGTTGAAAAATTTGCAGCTATTATAGAGCGTGTATCTGCACTGCTTGATGCAGCTCCTGAAATAATGGAGATGGATTTGAATCCGCTGCTTGGAAAAGGAGAAAAAATTGTGGCGGTTGACGCAAGAGTCAGGATTGAAAAATAATTTTAACATTTTATGAGAATTGTCGTAATAAGTTTTAAATAATATTTTTTACTGCAAACCATTAGTTTTGTAATATTGTCATCTTAAAAACAAAAATAATCTGTAATGGGAAATATATCTTTTGGAAGTAAGTATTTTATCTTTTCGAAATTCAGTTCGATACCTAAAACATCTAAAATAGAACAGGATAGAGCAAACCTGAAAAAGGAATTTGAGGATTTTACGGCTTTTGAAAATTCTGAGGAGTTTAATGATTTTATTGAGCTTGAGAAGTATGTGAATTCAAATGAGCATAAAAAGCTGTTGGATTCGGCAAAAGCTGACAAACAAAAGGAATTGGATAAGATATCAAAATATGAATCTCAGAAGAAAGCAAAGCAGTTTAAAAAGTATTTCAAATTTAAAGAATCGCAGAAACTTAAGGATTATCTGTCTTTTAAGGATTCAAAGGATTTAGCTGATTTTCTGGAATTGGAAAAAGAGGTTAACTCGACTGAGTTTCAGAATGAACTCCGTTCTCTTGAGCAGAAGAAAAGTGCTGCAAAAGATAAAGATGAAAAACAGAAGATTGATGCTGAGCTTGAAAAGTTACAGTCGAAATTAAAGGAGTATAATTCAAAAAAGAAATCTTCGCGGATAAAGAGATTTTTTAAGTTTGAAAATTCACAGAAATATAAGGATTTTCAGTCATTCCAGAATTCGGCTGAACTGAAGGATTATCTTGCGCTGGAAGAGTATCTGAGTTCGGCGGAGCATAAAGAAAATTTATCAGAGGCTGAAAAACTGGAGATTGCCGAAAATGACAAAGTGAAAAAATATGAGGAGTTCAAAAAATCCGGGAAATACAAATGGTATCTTGCTTTAAAGGATTCAAACAAGTTTGACGAGCTTAAAAAATGGAAAGTCGTTTTTGAAGACGATTTTACATCGAACAAACTTGATACCGGAAAATGGATGACCCGTTACTATTGGGGTGATAAGCTCATTGGCGATGCCTATGCTCTGGAAGGAGACAAAGCATTTCCTACTGACGGTAAGAATATTGAAATTTCGGGAAGTACACTAAAGATAATTACCCGTAAAGAAAAGGTTACCGGCAAAATATGGAAGCAGCCCTTTGGGTTTGTTCCTCAGGAATTTGACTACTCAACCGGACTGATAAGTTCGGCAAAATCGCACAGACAAAAATACGGAAAGATTGAGGCCAAAATAAAAGTCAACTTTGCAAAACCTGTCAGCTTCAACTTTTGGATGGCGTCTGAAAATAACCTGCCGCATGTTGATGTGCTTAAACTTTCGGAAAAGAAATCGAAGGTTGATATGGCACACCATTACGGTGATTTGAAAAAAGGTGCCGAATCACGCTCTGCTGACTTCTCAGGACTGGATGTCTCTCAGGACTTTTTTATTTACACTCTTGAATGGACTAAAGATAAATTGATTTGGAAGATTAATGATGTTGTTGTTAATGAGCAAAACGGCAATATTCCAAATGAAGATATGTATCTTGTGTTTAGTTCGGGTATGTCGGGTAAAATTAGTGAGTCCGGGTTACCTGCGTCAATGGAAATTGACTGGGTAAGGTGCTATTCTGAGATATAAATTTGGTTTTTTTTGATTCTTTAGTATTTTATTTAATATACTTTTTATATTTTTTTACTTTTGTCAACATTGTAATTAGTTGAGACTTAGTAAAATACTAACTTATTAGTCACTTTTTATTTTTAAGATGGCGTTTTTCTATGAAAAAATTTTTTCCCATTTTGAAAAACATTTCTATATTTGCAATGTTAATCTTAAAAATAGAATTATGAAGAAGAGAAGTCTATTTGCCATTACGGTGGTGAGCCTGGCGCTATTATTCTCACCAACAGTATTTTCCCTGTCAGATAACACTGATCAGATGATAGTACAGATTGAAAATCCATGTCCTGTTGGGGACGGCTGGTTAGAAGGAATGAAGACCGGTGATGTTTTTGGTGTTTGGGTGCCAGACTGATGAAGTTAAAATGCATTATTGAGTTGCAGTCTGATTTCAGACTGCGATTTAATAATGCATTTTTTTACCGATTTTTTGTCGAAATAAATATACGAGGGTACGTTATGTACTCTCTTTTCTTTTAATTTTAGAACAAAAATTATTTAAGGTATAAGATATATCAAGCAGAATGTGAAGAAAAAAAAAGTTACTATCAGATTTGCAGTAGTGCTATTTATTACCGGTAGTGTTTTATTATTTATCAATAAAAATTATTTAATGGCACAAAATGACGGTGATTCACATAAGACCGCAGATGAGTTGTATTCATCTGCCGTCAGGTTTTCTGACGGTGCCGGATTTGATACTTCCGTTATTCTCTTAAAAAAAGCTTCAAAACTATACTTTGAGACCCGAGACAGAGATAACTATATCAGATGCCTGTTACAAATTGGTAATTATTTACGAATTAAGGGTTGTTTTGATTCGGCACTGTACAACGTTCAGGTTGCCGAAGAATGGGTTAATTCAGGGAAAGTTGATAATGATAAGATTTTTGTTGAGACCTTTTATCTGAAAGGTATGTTATTTAGCAACAAAGGGGAGACAGACAGTGCTGATTTTTATTTGACTAAATCGCTTAAACGAAGTAAAGAAATTCAATATGACAGTCTTACTGCTTTGCTTGATAAATCGCTGGGCAATATTTACTTGCGAACAAGCAGATATCAAAAGGCTTTACAATATTATAATAAAGCCCTTGATATTGAAATTTCGAGAAAAGGTTTGTCGGAAAAATTACTTGCCTCTCTTTATCAGAATATTGCAATAGTCCAGGCTGCAAAGGGGAACTACACTGAAGCCGGAGATTTTTTCGAGAAAGCAATAAACCTTAAAGAAAAGATTTT
>CAYOZZ010000165.1:0-7788 GCA_964408535.1 uncultured Bacteroidales bacterium
GGTCATTTGCAGGTGGCTGTGAAAAATTTTCCCCAAAAGGGTCTTCTCCCCATTCCTGCTCATTCTCAACATTTTCCGGATTACCTGCAGGAATGTGAGGGGTGATGTTTTTTAATTCAATTGAAGTGTCGTGGCCAGCCATCGGAATAACAGTCGCCTGTTGTGATGTGCTTTGTGCCTTAATAACTGATAATGACAAAAATATTATCAGTATTGCCATAAAAGTAATTTTTCTTTTCATATTGTAAAATTTAGATTAATAAATATTTTGTAAAGATTTGCTTAATATAAATTAAAAACGGTAAAATTAGTAAAGGATTTGGAACTACAAAAGAAATAATGATAAAAATTTATCATAAGTTTGTAAACAATTGTTATCAGACAAACAAAACAAACTAATAATAAGAAAATTACATTAAAAAATTCTTTTCTTATAATTTATAATTTCCCCTTTCAAAAAAGTATGTGAAGGCTCATCCCCCTTTTGAGAGGCACTGTGGATTAGCATGACTATCCGGCATTTTATCCCTGAACTATTTGTTTTTGTGACAAAAACGACCAACCCGGCCCTATCTTACTAACAACCAGGAAATAACATCACAATCACATTAGAGGACACAACATCACATTTATGTTAAAACCTGCACCGGAATACAGGCAATTGCAAAATATCACTATTTTAGCAAACTAATTTATGGCTGAAAAAAAGGACATAACGACAATTGATATCTCAATTAAAAATATGCTGAGCAAATGCTGTATCAGCGTAATTCGTAATGAGTTCGGGAAAAACAACATTATTGTTGAAAAAATTGAACAGGGGGAAGCAACCGTCACATTCGACAAATCGGTTATCACTCTTCAAGGAATAAATAATTTACTCGAAAATCTGGGATTCGGAATTGTAGTTTCAAGGGATTTACAAATTATTGAAAAAATAAAAAGAACGGTAATTGATTTGATTCACAATATGAACAATGTTGACTCCGTTGTTCGTAAATCGGAATATCTTGTCGAAATGCTGGGTCTGAGCTATCAGCAGTTGTCAAAGATTTTTTCAAAATATGAAAGTATCACACTTGAACGGTATATCATTCTGAACAAAGTAGAGCGTATCAAAGAGTTGATAATGCAGGATGAATATACCCTTAGCGAAATAGCTTATATGATGGATTACAGCAGTGTGCAGTACCTGTCGAACCGGTTTAAAAAAGAGACGGGATATTCGGTTACGGAGTATAAAAAACTGGGGTTGAACCTTAAAAAACCGGTTGAAAATCTATATTAATTTTTATTATGAAAAACAGACTAATTATCCTTATTACGGTTTCGTTAATGGCAACTTTTCTGTTGGCCTGCAGTGATGAAAAATCCGAACCGCCTCAGGATGACGAAGTGAATTACAGAGTCTATATGCGCGATTTTGTAAAAAACATCAGTAAATATGCAAAAGAGATAAAACCGGGTTTTGCAATTATTCCGCAAAACGGAATTGAGCTGGTTACTGTGGAAGGCGATTTTACCGATTATCCCGAAACAAACTATCTTAACGCAATTGACGGTGTGGGACAGGAAGACCTCTTTTTCGGCTACGACAATGATAATGAAGCCACTCCGGCGGAGACGACAAGCTATCTGATTCATTATCTTGATGTTGCAAAAGAGAATAATGTTGTTGTTTTGACAACGGATTATTGCAGCACTCACTCAAAAATGGATGAGTCATACGGTAAGAATAATGAAAAGGGCTACATTTCATTTGCCGCCGACCACAGGGAGCTCGACAATATTCCCGGTTATCCTCCGGCCCCGTTTAATGAAAACAGCAATGTTATTACAAAATTATCGCAAATTGGTAATTTTCTGTACCTTATTGACCCGTCGCAATTCTCTTCCAAAGAGGATTTCATTAACGCTGTCACATCAACAAATTACGACCTGCTTATAATGGATTGCTTTTTTAATGATGATATATTTTCTTCGGACGAGATAAACCAACTCAGACAAAAATCCAACGGAGGCAAGAGGCTTGTAATTTCGTATATGAGTATCGGAGAAGCTGAAAATTACAGGTATTACTGGAATGACAACTGGCTTACAAATCCGCCTGAATGGTTAAAAGAAGAAAATCCCGACTGGGAAGGAAATTACAAGGTTGCATACTGGGAAAAAGAGTGGCAGGATATCATTTACGGCAATGATAACAGCTATCTCAAAAAAATAGTTGATGCAGGTTTTGACGGAGTATATCTTGATATCATTGATGCCTTTGAGTATTTCGAGGATTAAACCCGCCTTATGCTTAAGAGTTTAACTAACTAATGGATTAGCTGGAATAATCGCGGTTTAATGCAATTTAGCTTTTAGCCCTTCCGGAATTTCAATAATACTCTGAATCCTTTGTTAATAGCTTAGTTGCCCTATTTTTAAATATGCTATTGCATAATTCGGGTTAAATTATTTTGTACCTTTGCAGCCAATTTTCAACCGGGGCATTTCCCGTTTTTTAATGAAGTTTGATTTAACCTAAAAATATTATTTATGGTTAACAGAATTTTTATTCCATTTATCCTGACCGCTCTGCTGTTGCTACCGGGTGTTTCCGTACAATCCCAGGTATCGCTGGGTTTGCAGCAGGCAATTGACTCGGCAATGCAAAACAACAACAAGATAAAGCAGAGCAGGGAGTCGGTTTATGAAAAGGAGTATTTGCGTAAAGCGGCAACAGGGAACTATCTTCCGCAAATATCACTGAACGCCGGTTATACTTTCTTATCAAGAAATCCTGAGGTAAATATGTCGCAGGTCAAGGAGTCGGTTGATGATGTTGCAGGAAAATACGGGGCTGTTATTGCTTCCGAACTGGGACTTTCAAACGAAACTCAGGAGGAGATTTACAACTCTATCGTTAACAGTCTGGGAAAGCTACCGGCATATAACATCATAATTGACCAGCAGCATTATCCCAACCTTAGTATTAACGCAATACAGCCGATTTTTACCGGCGGGAAGATTATTGCAGGGCGAAATGCTTCGCAGGCTGAATATGAGCTTTCGCAAATAGAACTTGAAAACACCTCAAACGAAATCACAAAAGAGGTTATTGAAAGATATCTTCAGGTTGTACTTTTAAAAGAAGTTGTAAAAACAAGGCAGGAAGTTGTTGAAGGAATAAAACAGCACGAAAAAGATGCAAAAAGAGCCGTTGAAATCGGCATGATTCCACCTCACGAACTTCTGAGGGCACAAGTTGCCGTTGCCAATGCCGAACGCGACAGGGACGACGATAAAAACAAACTGGAACTTGCTTCGCTCGCTCTTAAAACCCTTATCGGAATGAAAGATTATCAGCAACTGGAGCTGACAGATGCATTGGTATATAACCTTGCTTACCTGCCTTTGGATTCGTTAACCGTGGAAGCCAAAAAAAGTCAGCCGATATTTAAAATGATTGAGCAGAAGAAATTTCTTGCAGAACAAAAGCTCAATTACGACAGGTCGCAGTTTATGCCGCAAATAGCAGCTTTCGGGCAGTGGGGCCTTTTCAGGGAGCAATATCCTGTGATTATGCCACCATTCATTGTCGGAATACAGTTAAATATGAAACTGTTCGGAGGATTGAAGGATTACAATACGTTTCAATCGTCAAAGCATTTGCAGAAACAGGTAAAATATGCCGAGGAATATGCGAACAGGGAGGTAAACCTCTGGGTCAATAAGGCATATACTGATGTCATAAATTATCAGGAGAGATATCAAAAACTGGAACCTACCGTAAAACTTGCAAAGAGAAATCTTGAAATAAATAATAAACGTTTTAAGGAAGGTGTCGGAAAATCAATTGATGTAATTGATGCAGAGATGTTGTATGCAGGAGCGAAAACAGAGCGGCTGCACTCACTTTACAGCTACTACGAAGCACTCGCCGAACTATATTTTGCAACAGGAAACCCCGATAAGGTTGTTGATATTTTGACAAAGTAATGGAAAAAACCTGTAAGGTTTATGCAAGGGGGTGAGGCTGAAAAAACCTGTAAGGTTTATGCAATGGCCTGTGTGTATGATAGCAACCTTGCAGGTTTACGGTGGGAGGAGAAGTTAGGGGTTAAAGGGTTATGGGTAATGAGTTATGAGTTAAGGTGTTAAAAGTTAGTTGGTTTTGAGGGAATAAATTTATTATCAAATGAATTAATTTTCAATAGGTGGTTTAAAAAAAGTTTAAATTAATTTAAATAATGAAGAATAAAAAGTATTTATTGATTTTAAGCATTCCGGTTATAATCATAATCGTTGCGGTTATTATTTTATTGGTGAGGCTGAACCGGCCTGTACCAAAGGTATTTATCGGTGTTTGCGAAACAACGGAAGTAAATGTTTCGTCCGAAATACCGGGACGGATTGACAGCATTCTGGTTGACAAAGGCGATATGGTTAAGAAAGGCGAGGTTTTATACACTCTCGAAACCGATATAATGGATGCTAAAATGGGACAGGCAAAGGGAGTTTTGAAAAGTGCCGACAACCTTGTAAAAAAAGCCGAAAAGGGTGCGAGGGAAGAGGAGATAAAGGCAGCGGGAAACCAGTATGAGATGGCAAAGAGTCAGTATGAATTTGCAAAAAAGACCTACAAAAGGTTTCAGTTGCTGTTTGCCGACAGCATTATTTCGCGTCAGGAGATGGATGAGCTTGAGTTTAAATACAATGCCTCAAAAGAGCAGATGGAAGCCGCAAAAGCCATCTATGATATGGCAAAAAAGGGAGCCAGACACGAAGATATTGAAATGGCAAAAGGACAGTTGGAGCAGGCACGCAACGTCTATAACGAGGCTGAGGCCTTTTACCGGCAACTACGTATCATTGCTCCTGTTTCGGGCGAGATAAGCGCAAAAATTGCCGAAGAGGGTGAAGTTATGGGACCGGGGTATCCTGTGCTGACAATTCAGATTCCCGAAAAAATCCACGCTGTTGTAAACGTCAGGGAAGATTATCTTGATAAATTTAAAAAGGGTGAGGAGATTGAAGGGAAGGTTCCGGGGCTTGGTTATAAGGATGTGAAGTTCGTGGTTAGCTATATTGCACCGCTGGCCGATTTTGCAAACTGGACTCCTGTAAAAGACAAAGGAGAGCTTGACCTTAAATCCTTTGAAGTCCATCTGAAACCGGTTGAGAAAGTTGACGGCCTCAGACCCGGTATGACGGTTCGCTTTTCATTCTGATAACAGTTTCGTAATAAATGGCAAAAATTCCTTTCATAGCTGTATTCCTCAGAGAGATAGACAGGGTTGCAGGCAGAAGTTCGACACGTAATCTTTTGTTCTGGGTACCGCTGACAGTCTATTTCTTTCTGGCTTTTATCTATATCAGGGGAGGATTGCACAGCATTCCGGTTGCCGTTTATGATGCCGACAACTCATCACTGTCAAGAACATTTGTGCGCTATCTTGATGCCTCAAAAAATATGCAGGTTGACGAATATCTTACCTCAGACGACAACATAGGCAATTATTTTCTGAATCACCCCGATATCCAGGCTGTTTTTGTTCTGCCGAAGGATATGTATAAAGATATTCTGAAAGGGAAAAAAGTTCAGGTTACCATTTTTACAAACTCAACAAATATTGTTTTCGGAAACATTTTAAAACGTGAGGCGCTGACAATTTCCACAACCGTTTCCTCGGGAGTTCTGCTTAAGAGGTTCAAAGCGGCCGGACTAACTCATCATCAGGCAATGAACCTGACAATGCCCATTACGGTGCATTCAAAAGCCCTGTATAATCCATATTACAATTATCTCTACTATCTTATTCCCGGGTTGCTGACGGTATTGCTTCAGATGATAATCTTTTTCGTGTCAACGAGGGCACTCAATTCCGAATTTCAGGAAGGTACTTTCGATAAGCTCTTTGACATATCGGGAGGCAGTATTGCAAATATCCTTTTCGGGAAAGCACTTGCCTATTCGCTTTTCGGAATGATAATCACCGTATTGATAACAGGGGTAATTTTTACCACATTCGGTATTCCGGTAAAAGGAGATATGACAAAGCTGTATCTGCTGTTTTTCCTGTTTATTACAGCCAATATTTTTCTGGGATTTATGATTTCTTCAATTTTTGAGGATCAGATTTTATCGCTTGATATCGCCTTTTTCTACAATTCCCCGGCATTCGTATTCAGCGGATTCACCTTCCCGCGTCTTGGAATGCCTGCCTTTGATAATTTCTACGCCGATTTGATTCCCTATTCCCATTTTATGACGGCATTTTTCAAAATTTATCAGATGGATGTACCGTCATCATATCTGAGACCTGAGATAATTGCACTATTGGTATTTTTGATTGCAGGATTAACTGTTTCATACACTGCTCTTAAAATAAAACTGAAACTGAAAGAAAGAAAATTAAAACCGGTAAATGGATAGAGTTAAGAACATAAGGCAATTGTTTATCAATGAACTGAACCTCGTTGCGGATGACCATTCCATTCTGCTGACGGTTATCATTGCGCCTGTTCTTTACTTCTTTTTTCTCGGCTCGATTTATATGTACAAAGATATCGAACAGGTTCCCTTTGCCGTCGTTGACCTTGACAACACAACGGTAACAAGGGAAATGACAAGGCTTATCTCCTCCCAGCAAAAAGTAAATGTCACCGGAGTGTTTCACGATTACGAAGAGGGTCTCGACCTGTTGAACAGTTTTAAGGTTGACGGATTTCTGGTTTTTCCAAAAGGATTTGAACGCGACCTCAAGCGGCTCGAAGGTGCCGATGTCAAGCTCTATTTGAACAACACCCGCTTTCTGCCGTCAAATACACTGAACGAAAGCATATCGAAATTTATGATAATGGCCGGTGCGGGAGTCAGGTTAAAGTATTTTGTTGCCAAAGGAGTGCCGCCGGAAGTTGCAATGGAAGAAATTGTCCCGATTATACCGGAGTTAAGACCGCTCTATAACCCGACCAATAACTATGGTGATTTTCTGCTGCCCGGGTTATTCATTCTGATTCTCCACCAGACATTATTGATTGGGCTGGGAGAAAGTTTTGCAAGAAAAAGGAGCAGCGGCTTCCCCGGATTGAAAGAGAGAAAAGGATTTACAGGTATCGTGGGATATTTGTCGGCAAAAACAGGATACTACTTCATTTTATATATCGCATATTTCATACTGATTTATACAGTTGTATTTCCGGCATTCGGACTTCCTGTTCACGGTGATTTGATTGCTCTGTCACTCTTGTCGCTACTGTTTTTAATTACGGTTCTGTTTTATACTCTGTTTATATCATCATTTTTCAAAAGTCAGATAGGTTATATGGAGATAATGGCATTCACGAGCTATCCCATATTTCTGATTTCGGGATATTCCTGGCCGGTGCATTTTATGCCGCTGCCTTTGCAATGGATATCGTCAATAGTTCCTATAACACCGTTTCTTGAGGTCGTAAGAAAACTCGCCGTAATGGGAGGCGGAGTTGAGCACATTACTTCGCAGGCATTTCATTTGCTAATTCTTGCAGTTGTTTCAGGGGTTGCCGTCTATTTCAGATTTAAATATATTTCAAATAAAGCAATCCGCTAAAAGCTTTTTCATATATTTGCACAAAACATTATTCAACACTTCTTTCATTATGAAAAAATTGATTCTTACTTTTTCGTTTTTTACTCTTTTACTGTCAATGATAGGGCAGACAGTTGAAAAAGAGTACTTTTTTAATGATATTCGGATTTCCGAATCAAACGGTTTTCAGGTTGTAAATTTCAGTAACACTTTTTTAACCGGAAAAACC
>CAYOZZ010000166.1:0-3801 GCA_964408535.1 uncultured Bacteroidales bacterium
AACGGCATCCTGCTTTTAAGTGGTTTTTTAATTGAAGATGTGGAGGTGCTAAAAGATGAAGCTAAAAAATCGGGTTTGGTTTTTAGCAGTATGATGATGAAGGATGAATGGATTGCCCTTAGATTTATAAAAGAGAGCATCGTTTCAAAATGAAAAATTATCTGAAAATTCTAATTGTTTTTTCTTTCCTGCTGTTTTCACCGGCAGCATTTTCGCAGCGGATTACTCACTTTTCGGAAGACTCTCAGACTTTCCTGAAGGAGCTCGGCACATTTTTCGGTACAGTCAGCCATAAAGGTAACAAGAAAAAGTGTGAGGCTCTTATGGAGAAGTTCACCGAGTACTGGAACACAGGTACATACAATAAAGAGTTTAAAGATAGTATTAAGGTTATGTGCAACCTTCTGCTAAAACGCAGATTACGGCCATATCCTCATTTTTACAATTATATTTCAAGTATGAATGGGATAATGGAATCGGACCACCCCACCGACAGTTACAACGAGTGGTATAAAACCCTCTCCATTCTTGCAAATGATAAACGCAGTATCAAGCATGTCACAACATATCTCGAACTCAGTAATAACCTGATTAACAATCTGACCTTGTATGAGTCGAAAGGTGTTGCCTGGAAAACCGACACTTACGACTTTACATTCAAATATGACTCGGTACCTGAGGTTGACTTCCCGATGTTTACCTTGAAGTGTTATGCAAATAAAGACAGCTCGGTAATCTATAATACCAAAGGCTCTTACTATCCGTTAAAAAACAGGTGGATTGGCGTTAACGGGAAAATAGACTGGACACGTGCAGGATTTGATGCCGATACCGTATATGCCATTTTGGGTAAATATGAAATATATATGGGATTTTCAAGATTTCATGCCGACTCGGTTACATTTTATCATAAAAAATACTGGAAAAATTCTTTACTTGGCAGTCTGGATGAAAAAGTTTTATCAAATGTAACTCCCGAAAAGGCAACATATCCCCGTTTCAGTTCTTACCTGAAGAGAGTTCCTATTAAATCAGTATTTAAGAATATTGATTATGTCGGAGGTATTGAGATGCAGGGCAGTAAATTACTGGGTGCAGGTGACAAATATAATGATGCGATTCTGACAATAAAAAAAGGGAAAAAAGATTTTGTTGAAATACGCTCGAAAAGTTTTGTTATCCGGCCACACCGGATATCATCCATACTTTCATCCGTTTCCATCAGATACAAGGAAGATTCAATCTATCACGCCGGCATACAGATGAATTATGTGGATGCAAATAAAGAGCTTGCTCTTGTGAGGTCAGGCGAAGGGCTATCCAAGAGTCCGTTTTACGACTCATTTCACAATCTCGACATCTATACCGAAGCTGTCTATTGGAATATGAAAGACAGCATAATGGATTTCAGGGCCGTTAAAGGGTCAACTGGTTTATCACGTGCCGTTTTCGAATCAAGTAACTACTTTTCGGCAGGAAGATACGAAAAATTGCAGGGGATTGATATGATAAATCCTCTAAACGCCATCCAGGGTTACTGCAAAAAGAATAATACAAGAGAGATTTATCTCGAAGACCTGTCATACTATATGAGAATACCTCAGGAACAACTGATAGGGATGCTGGTAAACCTCTCCAATAAAGGTTTTGTTATTTACAACCCCTCTGAGAAAAAAGCCTTTGTCAAGGATAAATTGTTCGATTATATAAAGGCTATGGCTAAAAAAATAGATTATGATGTAATCCAGTTTAACTCGGAAACTTATAATTTGAAAAATGCAGCGCTGGAGCTTGACAGTTTTGCGTTACGTCTTTACGGTGTTCCTTTCGTTTTCCTCAGCGACTCTCAAAACGTATTCATCTATCCTGATAACAGGCAACTGTTAATTAAACAAGGTATGGATTTCAAATTTACAGGAAGGGTTCATGCCGGACTTTTCGACTTCTTTGCTAACCAATGTGAATTCAACTACGAACAATTTAAACTCGATATGCCTTCAATAGACTCAATGAGGTTTATGGTTCACAGTTTTGAACCTGACGAATATGGCAAACACCCGCTTGTAGCGGTAAAAAGTGTTATTGCCGACCTCGGGGGAGACTTAATTATTGATGACGCAAATAATAAGTCGGGTCTTAAGAATTTTCCGCAATATCCTCTTTTCCACAGCACAAAGGACTCGTATGTCTATTATGACAAACCCGAAATTTTTAACGGTATTTACGACAGGGAGAAGTTTTTCTTCTACCTTTATCCCTTTGATATTGACAGCCTTGATAACTTCAAAACCGAGATGCTCGAATTCAAGGGTTACCTTGCCTCGGCAGGAATATTTCCCGATATGGAGCAAACACTTAAGGTTCAGGAAGATTACTCCCTCGGATTCAAGGCAAAAACACCTCCCGAAGGATTGGCTGCCTATGAAAGAGGAACATTTTTTTCCGATCTTCAACTTAGCAACAAAGGATTGCGTGGAAACGGCTCATTACAATATCTGACATCAACATCCTGGTCCGACGATTATATTTTCTTTCCCGACTCCTGTAACGCCAATGCAAAAACTTTCGTTGTAAACGAACAACTGACACCCATTGAATATCCTGCTGTTAAAGGTGTGGACGTTTTTATTCACTGGGTACCATATAAAGATTTTATGGTCGTAACACCTCACGATATCCCGATGGATATGTTTGGAGGGCAATCAAAACTTTACGGTGATTTCATCCTGACACCAGAGCAGTCAATGGGTAAAGGACGTATCAGTTTTGAAGATGCCGAGATGCAATCGAACCTCTATAAATTCAAACAGCACGAAATTTTTGCCGATACAGCCGATTTCAACCTTACATCTCAGGAGTTCCTGACCTCAACATTTACAACCCACAACTATAATTCACATATTGACTTCAACGAAAGAAACGGACAGTTTGTCTCCAACGGCGGTTTATCTCTCGTTGAGTTTCCGGTTAATATGTATGTGTGTCTGATAGATGAGTTCAGCTGGTTTATGGACTCATACGAAATTGCAATGGGTAGTGCGGAAAAAGAAGCCGAAATGGTTAAATATAACGACATGAGTATCCGGGAGTTGATTGATGTTCCGCTGGTCGGTTCCGAATTTATCTCAACACACCCGTCACAGGATTCACTGAGATTTATATCAACCATTGCGACATACAGTCTTAAAGATTACATTATCCATGCCGAGGATGTTAAATACATAAGGGTTGCCGATGCTGCTATATTCCCGTCCGACCATAAAATAACAATCTTCAAGGATGCAAAGATGGATACTCTGTCAAATGTTAAAATCCTGGCAAACACCGTTACAAGATATCACGAAATTTATGATGCTGCTGTGGATATTAAGTCAAGAAACAGTTATACGGGAACCGGCAACTACGATTATGTTGATGAAACCGGTTACAGACAAAAGATACTTTTCAAAAATATAAGAGTTGATCAAACCTACCAGACTATTGCTTCGGGTCATGTCTCCGCCTCAACAGGATTCTCCATCAGTAACGATTTCGATTTCTCCGGAAATGTCAACCTGATGGCAAACAATCAGTTCCTTAATTTCGACGGCGGATTCAGAATCAGACATACTTGTAGTGCCGGACAGCGTAGCTGGGTTAAGTTTAATTCTCCGATTAATCCGAAGGATATTTATATTGAAATTTCAGACAACCTGACAAATCTCGAAGGAGAAAAACTGGAAGCCGCATTACTGTTTTCTCCCGAGATTAACAGATTCTATTCCGGATTCCTGAAACCAAAACGAAGTAAATCCGATCAGG
>CAYOZZ010000167.1:0-5348 GCA_964408535.1 uncultured Bacteroidales bacterium
CGTTACTGATTCCAATATTTTTATATCTGCTGAGTTTGGCAAGATATTCCGCATACTTTATATCAGAATAGTCACAATCATTAAGTATTATTGCATCGGTCGCCATAAGGAAATACCCGTTCTCCTCCGAAGGATTCAGAAAATAGGCCTTCTCAAAGGAAGAAAAAGCATCTTCATACTTTTTATTTTCCAACAGGTTTACTGCTCTGTTATAATATTGAATACCAATCAGATTTTGCAGACTAATATCCTTTTCTCTATAAAAATATTCATTGAATAACTCTTCAGCCGTCTTACCTTTTGCTTCATCCTCACTTATTATCTTTATTGTGGTAAGATACTCAACATACTTTACTTTAAAGTGCTGATCATAAACAATATATTGTTCCATCGGATTAGTCGTTTCAACCAAAATTGAATTGGTTTCAGGATATGCAATCAGATAAACATGATTAGTCGAAATTTTTATTGCATAAGGAATGTCAACATTTTCAAAAATAATTGAATACAGGGCTGAGGCCGTTACGCAATTAAATATTCCGTCTGTGAATATTTCATCAAAATATGCCTGAAGTTCATATTTTTTAAAATAACTGTCATGAACATCCTTTAGAATCTTCTTAACTCTTTTTCCCACTTTCATTTTTTTATAAGAGGAAGAGTTGTATTTATCAATCTTGGCCTGAATTGATTTTTTCACTGTTTGCAAAATTTCATCATTGCTGTTATCGCCGATAGCAAGAAACATTGCGATAAAGTTTTTACTATCCTCTGAAAAAAAGTACTTAAAACTTTCCTTTTCAAAATCAGAATGATAAGAGAGATCATGAAAGAAAACAAGGGAGTCGGTTGCTGTAGTATCCTGCTGACCCGATGCATTATAGCTGAACAGGCTTATAACCAAAACAGTTGCAAAAAAGAACCGGATTTTGTCCATTTTTTATAAATGTAAGTTAAGATTTATTTCAGCACTCAAAAGTAAATAAAAAAAGGACTACAACCAAAAAAGTTGCAATCCTTTATGTTTTCGTGTGAACCCGGAGGGACTCGAACCCCCAACCTCCTGATCCGTAGTCAGGTGCACTATCCAATTATGCTACGGGTCCTTTTTACGGTCAGCTTTATAAAGCATATCCGTAAATCAGGCTGCAAAATTATAAAATTATTATTAAATAGCTAATATTATTATTTAATCTATTTTTGTCATAAAAAATAAAACAAGCAAATATTGAGCAATAAAGTACATACTGCCCGGTTATCGGTATTTTCAAACATCTTTCTTGTTATCTTGAAAGTAATTGTGGGAATAATAAGCGGCTCCGTCAGTATCATTTCGGAAGCGGCACACTCGGCAATTGACCTTGTCGCATCGTTGATTGCTTTCTTTTCGGTCAGGGTTTCCAATATGCCGCCGGATAAAGAACATCCTTACGGACATGGAAAAATTGAAAATGTTTCGGGTGTAGTTGAAGGTCTTCTGATTATTATTGCAGCTATATGGATTGTTTATCATTCCATTCACAGTTTGATTGCTAATGAACCCGTCCAGTATCTGAAATGGGGTGTTGTTGTTATGATTGTTTCTGCCGTCGTTAACTTTTTCGTATCGCGACGGCTGTATAAAGTTGCAAAGGAAACTGATTCAATAGCTCTTGAAGCCGATGCACTACACTTAAAAACAGATATCTACACATCAGTTGGTGTTGCTGCCGGTATCGGACTGATTTGGATAACCGGGTGGCATATTCTTGACCCTGTAATTGCTATTCTCGTTGCGCTTATCATTCTTTCAGAGGCATACAATCTCATCAGGTCGGCTTTTAATCCGCTTCTCGACAACAGTCTTGACCAGGATGAAGTTGATACAATTACAGAAATTATCGGGGAATTTACTAATGACTGTATCGGATACCATCATCTTAGAACCCGTAAGTCCGGCCCGTATAAATATATTGATTTTCATCTTGAAGTCCCTGATAATATGACGGTAAAAGAATCGCATAACCTGTGCGACAGGCTGGAGGAAAGATTGAAAGAAAAAATCAGCGCAGTTGACATAAATATTCATGTTGAACCGAAACCGGATTGTAAATGAGCGAAAAAGAGTTGAAAAAAATATTAAAGAAGCTTGAAATTCCTTTTAAAATTCCAAAGGATGTTTCAAAGATTATTAAAAAATATTATCCTGAAGATTCCGAAGCATATCCGTTCTTTTTCATTCATTCCGTTAAGGTTACCGAACTTGCATTAAGAATATACAAACACAATAAACATCTTAATTTAGATAAAAAATTCATACTTAAAGGAGCAATGCTTCACGATATAGGAATAATAAAAACAAAAGCTCCCGAGATAGGTTGTTATGGGAAGTATCCTTACATTGCCCACTCTTTTCTCGGCAGGGAAATACTTGAGAAAAACGGGATGCCCGAAATAGCTCCCGTTTGCGAAAGACACGTGGGTGTTGGGCTTTCAGTTAAGGATATTATTAAAAACAAGATGCCCCTGCCCCACCGCGATATGCTTCCTTTAAGCTATGAGGAAAAAATAATCTGTTACGCCGATAAATTCTATTCCAAATCGGAAAACCACCTGCTTGTACCCAAACCTGCTGAAAAAATCAAAAAAAAGATTTCAAAATACGGCAAGGATAAACTCAGGAGGTTCGAAGAGTTCGTGGAGTTATTCGGGATTGATTATATATATAAGCAGTAAGGAGTTTCTGTAAAGTTCATAATATTGTTGCCACAAAAAATTATTGTTTAACCCGAATTATGCAATAGCATATTCAAAAAAGTACAATTAAGCTTTTACCAAAGGATTCAAAATGTTTTATAAATTCCGGTGGGTTAAAAGCTAAATTGCACTAAATCGGGATTATCCCGTCTAATCCATTAGTTCGTGAGACTCCTTATGCATAAGGCGGGTTTAAACTTCACTCTTTCCGATAGTCATCGAAACTATAATTATGGTGAAAGAAGATGCTGATACGCAAGCCTTTCCTCTCCCGATTGGAAAGGATTAAGTTAAGGGAAAGTCACGAATCAATTCCTTTAAAAGCACAGCGGGAACCTCATCTGACCGATAAGATTCCCGCTCACCGCACAATTGCCGTAGCGCTTGTTTGGCGCCAGGTTACGGTTATTGTGGTTGCTCTTTCCGGGTTTGTTCCGAAGAACTTGCCTTTTCAGAGCCTGGTATAGATTTGACTGTCCGGAGACTGTCAGGAGCTATACCGCAGCTTTTCACGTTCCCTGTGAGTTGATTTCCGTGTGGATCTCATCTCTCAGTTTGAAACCGATCCTGAAATACCGTTGCCGGTTTTTGTCATTTTCGGCTTCCTGACCTTTTCAAGCTGACAAGCAATTGTTTCGGTTCCGGAGAACCTGGCATCTGCAGGTCTGAATCAGCAGGAAGAGAATTTTGCAATTCCCTGTTCACCGTAGTGAACGTCTTCCTTTTGAACCACTTGATTTCAAGGTGGATTTTCAATCGGGTTGGCAACCTAATGCTTTTCCCTTTTTCAATCCGGATTAGTTTTCGGTTTACCGTTGCCGGCTTTCCTATTGCTAATCCCTGACGTTCCAAGCTAACCTTTTATCCCTTGCCTGGTGCGACAAAAATAGTATAACCGACACCCCGAAGTCAAGTTTTTTCTATCCGATTAATTCACATGTTGTAAACAGGGTTTATTAACAATTTGTTAAGAAACCGGTTAAACTGCTGATTATATTCTAATACGGGAAGTGCTTTCCCGAATTATTCATTAAATTCCGGGAGTTATTAACAATACCGTTTTGTTCAGGTTATATTTCCGCGTCCTCACTCATTGCCCTGAACTATTCATTCAACTCTAAAAGAACAATCGAATACCAGCTTTTAACAAACTGACTATCTTTCCACTACAAATCTTCCACCATTTTTCCACCTAAAAATAACATCTTTCCTGCAACCTTACTTTACTTTCCAATGTTTAGGTAAACCTATGGTTAGACTAAGTATTAAAAAAGTAGTTCTATGAGTTTAATAAGTAACATCTGGACTGGGAGTCATTATATTGACAACAGATTATTCAATAGTAGTAATCCTGGGATTTCTAACAGAATAAACAAAAGTTCCAAAGGTGATATCTATAAAACCATATTCAACAACTCGCCCAACGCAGTAGTAATTGTAAGCAAAGAAGGTGAAGTTATTGATCTTAACGGTCGAGTTTATGACCTGTTGGGTTACTACCGTTCGGAAGTTATTGGAAAAAACATTATGGATCTTCCTTTCCTGACTAAAGCGAGCAAGGTAACCGTGGCGAAAAAGCTTTCGACACGGAATAATGGACAAGAAATACAACCTTATGATCTGACATTTACCGACAAGGATGGAAAATACAAAACAGGAAGAGTCTCTGTTTCAGTAATAAGAGATGAGAACAAAGTAATACAATACATACTTGCCGTAATTAATGAAGTAACCGAAGAAAAGAGGAAAGACGAACTATTACGGAAACGAAAAAACCAGTTAAAGACAATTTTTTCAGTTTCTCCGGATATGCTGATATTAATGGATGACCACTTCGTTTATCAGCTTGTCAATAAAAAATTCCGGGATTATATCGGCAAGGATGACAGTGAAATTATCGGAAAAACAGATTTCGACCTTTTTCCGGAGAAGGAAGCAAGAGGTTACAGAGACAGTGATATCAGGGTATTGATTACAGGGAAAAAATGGGAAACAGACAGTCTTGTTGAAGGACCTGACGGAAAACCGAGATGGTTAAGTATTATTAAAACACCCGTGCAGGATGATTTTGGAAATGCCTTTGGAATACTTATTACAATTCGTGATATAACTGAGCGGAAAAGAAGAGAAGAAAGGATTAAAACCCTGGCAGAAACTCTTATGCAGGAACGAAAACTCTTTAATCAGGGACCCGTTGTCGTTTTTAAATGGGATGCCCGTGAAGGATGGCCTGTGGAAAACTGCTCACATAATGTAAAAAGTGTTCTGGGATATTCTCCTCAGGAATTAACCGTTGATTCGTTCCATTATGAGGATATCATCCTTAAAGAAGATTTGCCAAAAATAAAATCTGAAATAAATATTAAAATTAATAAAGGTAGCAGTATAATCAGTCATAGCCCATACCGTTTAAAGCGCAAAGACGGGAAGGTTATATGGGTTACCGGATACTCTACGATAATCAGAAATGATGAAGGGAAAATAACTAAATTCCATGGATACATCCTTGATATAACCTTATTAAAGGATACCGAAGAAGAACTTTTGTATCACAAAAAAAATCTCCTCGAAATTGTAAAACAGCGAACTTTCGACCTTGAAAAAACTAACAG
>CAYOZZ010000168.1:0-6179 GCA_964408535.1 uncultured Bacteroidales bacterium
GAAGCCGGTATGGGAATATGGTCAGGGTTAAGGTGGCCGGCGCACAATACCGGGCTGTTCCGGATTTAAGCGCCGGCACGTGGGTAAACCTAATCCGGAACCAAATATAATCCGGATTTGCAATCCGGTAAAGCAACCCGCCCGCAAAGATTTATGGCTATGGCAAGGAAGCCGGTATGGGATAAGGGCTATAATACCTCAAAGAAAATCGGTCTAAACAAACAAGGGTATTATAACTGATGCTACCGTAAAGATACTAAAAAATACTTTTTTCATAATTATGAGTTTAAAGATTAATAATTTAATTTATGTCAGTTATTGCGAGCGAAGCCTGCCCTTGTCGTTCAGGCGGGCAATCTGTTTGCTATGAAAGACTGCCCAAACAATTAACAAATCGCCACATCCCTTATTTATGGGAGGCGATGACGTTTCTTTTTTGGCAAATTGCTACCGCATTCCTAAGCTTAAGCCTGCCCGAGGATGCGTCGCAATGACGCATTGGCAATACAAATTCAAAGAACGAATTTACAGACCTATGCCTGTGTTCTTTTTCTTCATACATTGCCTCCTGAAAAAAGGGGTGCAGAAGGCTCCTTCCAAAACTACCTGAGTGTGATGTGATTTAGATTATAAACATACAAAATTAAAACAGATTTGTCAAATGTGGATTTTTAGATATGTTAAATGCTGACAACAAAACTAATAAAATGGAGGGGTGAATGACAGTTGATTACATAATTTATATGGAATCATTATAGATTATAATAAATCAGATTTCGGTTGTTTTTTCAAGTTAACGGTCAATAGTAAATAAATTTCAGTCCCTTTTTATGAAAAAATTTCATGTATTTTTGCCCCTCATTAAAGAAATCGTAACATTATGACAATCATAGAAAAAATAATAGCGAACCACTCGAAGTTTGACAAAGTAAAACCGGGTGATATAGTTGATATAGAAATTGATGCACGTGCAGCCCGTGATTTCGGCGGACCGAATGTTGTAAAACACATTGAAGAGAACAATCTGTCTATTGACGATGTAAGTAAAACATTGTTCACTTTTGACACAAACCCTACCGGCTCAGACCAGAAATATGCACAAAATCAGCAACTTATCAGAATGTTTGCCCGCAAACACGGTATCAGAATATTCGACATCAATAACGGAATAGGAACTCATACCCTCATTTCGGAAGGTTATGCTTATCCCGGATCAACAGCCCTCACAACCGATTCGCATGCCAACATACTCGGCGCAATCGGTGCTTTCGGACAGGGAATGGGCGACAAGGATATTGCGGCAGCTTTTAACAGGGGAAAAGTTTGGTTTAAGGTTCCGAAGTCTGTTAAGATTAACCTGAACGGCAAAAGACCCGAAGGTTTGAGCGCAAAGGATATTGTTCTGAATCTGCTTCACGAATTCGGTGCCAATTCATTACTGGGATACTCGGTCGAAATTTACGGTGAGGAGGTTGATAAGTTCACTCTTGACGAAAGAATTACAATATCGTCAATGGGAACCGAAATGGGAACCATTATTGTTCTTTTTACTCCGAACAAGGAGGTGATGGACTATTGCGAAGCTGCCACAGGGCGGAAGATAGAACCGGTTATTGCAGACGAGGATGCACTTTATGACAAAGTTTTCGATATTGATATTAGTAAGTTTGTACCTATGGTTTCGCTGCCCGGAAAGCCTCACGATACTGTAAACATTGTTGAGGCCAAGAGGGTGAAGATAGACTCCGCCTTTGTGGGAAGCTGCACCAACGGACGTATGGAAGATATGCTTGCTGTTGCCAAAGTGCTTGAAGGGAGAAAAGTTGCTCCCGGTGTGGTTTTGAAAATTGTCCCTTCAACCAATGATATCTGGAACAGATGCCTTGATGAAGGACTGATTAAGATTTTCAAAGATGCGGGTGCTTTGGTTTCAAACGCAGGATGCGCAGGTTGTGCTGCCGGACAGGTTGGGCAAAACGGGCCGGGTGAGATAACGATAAGTACCGGAAACCGTAATTTTCCGGGTAAACAGGGGAAAGGAAGCGTTTATCTTGCTTCTCCGGCAACGGTTGCTGCCTCGGCAGTAGCGGGATATATCACTACTTTCGACGACATTCCTGAGGAACCGGCACTGTTCACAACAGAGCACGATGAGGCAAAAGAAAAAAGGACTGCAGAAGATATAAAGAAACACGAACCGAAACCTACTGTTGTCGAAGGCCGTGTCTGGTTCATCAAAGAGGATAATATTGATACCGATATGATATTCCATAACCGCTATCTGACAATTACGGATATAAACGAAATGGGGCAATATACTTTTGATAATCTTAAAGGTTATGAGGATTTTGCCGGGAAGGCTAAACCGGGCGATATAGTTGTAACCGGTAAGAATTTCGGTAGCGGAAGTTCCAGACAGCAGGCTGTTGACTGCTTTAAATCTCTCGGTGTACAGGCCATTCTTGCCGAGTCGTTCGGAGCAATTTATGAGCGTAATGCCATTAATGCAGCATTCCCGATAATGACTTATGCCGACATTGAAGATATTGACCTGAAAGACGGTGATATCTTACGCGTTAATTTTGAAACAGGTGAAATAACAAATCTGAAAAACAACAAATCAATAACCGGAGAGAAATTTTCGGAAGTACAATTGGAGATTTATCAGAACGGTGGATTGTTCTAACGGTTTAAATCCGACAGGTTTTGGAAACCTGTCGGTTTTTACAGCCTGCCGCCCAAAACGGTTGTCTTCTTATATCTTTTCACATTGCCGTTGAGGTCGAAAGCTTCAAAAAAGATTACATATATCCCTATACCGGCTTTTTGATTGTTTTCGTCGGTTCCGTCCCACGAAAAAGTTCCTTCTGTTCCGAGAAGTTCGTTGCGGACAAGATATTTTATGAGCCGGCCCTCAGAATCAAAAACGGTTATGTTGGCAGTATATCCCGGATTTGAAAACCTGTATCCTATATTTACGACATCGTTATAGCCGTCATTGTCCGGTGAAAAAATCTCCGGTTCAACAGTCACGGGGTCTTCAATATCAGTAAAGTCACTAAATTGTGAATTTTTATATCCCGGAGTGGCATAACCCGACTCTTTCGAGGCAGAATGCCAGTTTGTTGCATCTTTTGCAGGTCTGTCATAATTTATTCTTTCAAGCGAAACACCATCAACCGAAACAAGTAACGGATAGTGCATTTCTTCATCATAGTCGAAAGCATCCGTCATTACTCCTGTTTTCGTTTGAACAATTACCGTCCCACGGTCATTAGGATAGGATGGGAAAGAATTCATTTTGATAAATGCGTCGGGATTTTCTGTAAAATACTGCTCTTTTACAATACCTGGATTTTTTGTCAGAACAAGATACTCACCTTTCAACAGCATACTTTTGTCATCCGGAATTGATTTGAAGGTTGTGTCGTTCGGCTCGAATTGATTTTCTTTCACGGTTCCGAGTTCCAAATCCGAAGGAGCGATTATCTTTTCCGAACGGTTGTAAATTTCCACGAAATCAACTCCGTCGCCAAGCGGATTAAACAGTACCTCATTGATAACCACATCATTTTTTGCGGCAGGTTCGGGAATGCCAAACCGTTTTTCAATATCCGTTGTAATGTTGTTTCCGGCACAATCTTTCATTTCACCTTTTACAGTCAGCGTATAAACAACCCGTTTTATCATTTCATAATTTATTTTCAGGAAAATTCTGTCTGTAAAGGTCCCGTCGGGATATGCTGATACCGGATTACCTATTCCCTTGTCAATTTCATAGTTCTGAACATCGGACATTGTTTCAAAATCCATTTCCATGTTATAGAACACCTCAATAGTGCTATTATCAACTATTTCTATTTTCAGGATGTCCGGCACGGTTAAGTTTTCTTCATTTACTGAATTTATACTTCCCGGGGTTCCGCCTTGCGCGGCAACGGCTTCCGTCCAGTTATCCTTTCCCGGACAGGGATTCTGAGGGTCAATCTGTTCAAGTGACCAACCGCCTTCCGCTTTGCTTTCATCATTGTACCAATCCACATCATAGAAAACAGATGAGATAACCGTACCCGATGAGTTTATCAGCCTTAATGAAGCACCGCTGTTTGGAAGTGCGAGGCTTGACAGTCCGTAAGTTTTCCCAAACAGATTATATAACGGTTTTGCGTTGTCAGATGTTAAAATCAGGTATTCGTTAGGAGCAAGAATAATATTTGATAGTCCTTTTTCAACAGTGCCGATTGTTAATTTCCAGTCTTTTATGCCGAGATATTTGTCTGTTGTATTGTAAATCTCAATAAATTCATATTCGGGCAAACCGACAGGAGGATTGGGATCGGCAAGAATTTCGTTAATTACAATATCGTATGGTTGAGCTTCATCAGGTATTGCGAAAATATAGGGTGAGTTTAGTTGAATGAAATTACCGGCGCAGTCGCTTATAGTATCGGTTATTGACAGTGAATATTCCTTGCTCATTTCAAAAGGTGATGAAAAGTTAAGGGTAACTTCATTAAATGATGCTGTCTGTGAGGAGGCGGAAGCCGGATTTCCAAAACCGTCATTTATTGTGTAAGCAAAAGGATTTACAAGGGAAGAGCTGTCCATAAAATGTGAAAAACCGATTTTGAGACTTGTGAGACTCAGAGGCTCGATTTCGGTTATTTGCGGGAAAGAGATATTTTGCATATCAACCGAGTTTTGCCGCCCTGGGGTGCCACCGCTTTCATCAAACGCTGCCATCCAGTTCTGCTCTCCCGCACAGGCGTAATCGGGGTCAATCTGTTCGATTGACCATCCGCCTTCCTGCTTCTCTTCATCTTTGTACCAGGCTTTAGTGTAATTGACCGAATGGATATAACTGCCTGATTCATTACGTAATACAAGCTTTGTTTCATTGTTCAGAGAGAATCCCGGTAATCCGGCAACAGCACCGAAAATTTCGAAATCTTCAACATCAGAGCTTTTAACGACAATCAGAAAACTGTCGGGTTCTATCACCACGGCTGGAAAAGTAACCGGGGTTGAATTGTTTTTCAGTTTTATTGTCCAGCCCTGAAGGTTAATTGCTGTTGATGTGCGGTTATAAAGTTCGAGAAAGTCCTTTTCGGGAAGATTAGCCGGAGCGGGATTAACATCTGCCATAATCTCGTTAATCACTATATCATAGGCATACGTTGATGTCGGTTCAAAGTAAGTAAATGTCGCAGTATCTCCCGTCATTGCATTTCCGGCAAGGTCTTGCACATTTGATATGACAATCGAATACTGTACTTCCGGTAAAAAAGGTTGCTGAAACTCAAGATGAACAACAGAGGCATTATTCCCGTCAGGGGTTGCCATAACGGGGTTTCCCACGCCATTGTTCACTACATAGTTCAGGATGTTTCCTGCTGTTGCCGGCTCAACCTGCTCGCTGAATGCTATATCGAGAGATGTTTGGGAAAAAACAGAAACGCTCTCTATCTCAGGCGGAATAGTGTCAATTATTATTTCATTTACATAAAAGTCATCAAAGTAAAACTTTGTAGCGTTGCTGCTCGTGTATTTGCAATAAATTCCGAAATAACCTGTTGAGTTATAACCGGTATCGAATGCCGAGCCTTCCTCCTGAAAGTTGTATCCTCCTTCCGTATCGGAAAAAAGACTCCAGTTTCCGGTTTCATCCCTTGTAACCTTTATGCGCAGCTTGTTTGTTGAATTACCGGTGTAAGCATAAGTCCCCGGGATTATTATTTCGGATGTCAGTCCGGTCTGTTTTTGTAGTGAAATACTGTCGTTTGAGCCTCCGACCTGTACAAAATAGCCGTTTAGTTCGTTTTTCAGGTCGGGTTCGTCCGAGACAAGATAGACCCTTGCATAATTATTCCCCGAAGTGTTAAAAGATAGTTTTATCCAGAATCGCCACTCTGTGTTTGATATCATACTATTAGGAAGATATAGTATTGTTGTATCGGAGCCATCTCCGTCCGACTGGAGAGCAGGTTTCATCTCCGGAGGAATGGCACTTGAAGAAGTAATCTTGAATTTTGCAGTATCACCAAACCATCCGGGATTGGATGTGAAATTGCCATCCGAAAAATCATCAAATATCTGAGCCTTTGAAACAAAGGAAGTGATAAACAGAATAAAACCCGTAAGTATAAATTTTTTTACAATCGTTTTATTTAATGTTATCG
>CAYOZZ010000169.1:0-2395 GCA_964408535.1 uncultured Bacteroidales bacterium
AATTATGAAAAAACTTACCGTTTCAGGTACGGATGGAAATATTGTTGTTGATGCCTCGGAATGGAGTGCCGGTCTTTATTTTGTTACAGTAGTTATTGACCAAAAAGAGACAGCAACCCGGAAAATTATGGTTAAATAGCTGTTTAGGTGAAATCCAAAACACAGATTTCAAAACAAATCTTTAATAACTGTGTTTTAATTCTATATTTAGGATTTAATATTTTCTTAACATCTTTTAATATGATTTTGCAATTAAATGAATTACATTTGCAAAAATATACGGGTTTGGTGAAGATCTGAATAAGTTATTGGTTTTTAACTGATTAAAATTATAGTTATGAGTAAAATACGATTAGGATTAAAGGGGTTTGGCGAAATCCCCAGGCATATCTACAGGATGTGTTTGGAGGATGACAGGATTGAGGTGGTGGTTATTTCCGATTTTGGAAAGCCGGAGATTCTCACATATCTTGTCAGTGCCGAGACAAAAGGAAGAGTAAGACCGAGACTTGAAGGTAATTTTCTTGTTTCGGAAAACGGAAAGGCCAGGTTTGTGTCGGGAGGTGATCCCGGTAAAGTACCCTGGGATATGTTCGATGTTGATATTGTTGTTGACGGAACGTGGACACACCGCACGAGAGGCGATATGGAAAAACACCTGAAAGCCGGTGCCAAAAGGGTTATGCTGACTACCGTGCCGACGGAAGTTATTGACAGGGTGGTTATTTTTGGTGTTAACGACCATACAATCAAATCATCCGACAAACTGGTGTCGGCTGGTTCGGCAACAACAAATGCCTCGGCGATTATGCTGAAAATTCTTGCCGAAAACTTCGGTGTTGATTACTCCGTTTTCACAACGGTTCATTCATACACTTCCGACCAACCGTTGAGAGACAGGGCAGGAGCCGATTTCAGACGCAGCCGTTCTGCTGCCGAGAACATAATTCCGGTTGACACAACAGCTCCGAAATGGATTGAATATATTATGCCTGAGTTTAAAGGCAAAGTTGAAGGAACAGCACTGAACGTACCCGTACCCAACGGCTCGTTACTTGATATGACAACGATTCTTAACAAGGGTGTTTCCATTGAGGAGATTAATAAAGTGATGGAAAAGGCAGCCAAACAGATGCCGGGTATTGTACAGGTTGTTGACGATCCTATTGTTTCGACTGATGTTGTTAACAACAGCCATTCGGTGATTTTTGATAAGAAAGCAACATTGCTGTCACCCGGCAGAATGGTGAAAACATTAACATGGTATCATAGCGCCTTTGCTATGGCTTCAAGAATTAAAGAGTTAATATTAGCTTATGATAAAGCGGATAAGAAAGGAGGTGCCAAATGAGAGTAGCAATTAACGGATTTGGCAGAATCGGACGTTCTGTATTCAGAATCCTGAACAGCAGAAAAGATATTGATGTCGTTGCAATTAACGACTTGTTTGATGATGATGTACTGGCTTACCTGCTGAAGTACGACACGGTTATGAAAGGCTTCGGCCAGGATGTGAAGCTGGAGGATGATTATCTGATAACACCCAATGAAAAAGTGAAAATGCTTGCTATCAGGGATCCAAACGAACTTCCCTGGAAAGAGCTGAAGGTTGATGTGGTTGTTGAAGCAACAGGTATTTTCAGAACTAAGGAGAAGCTTATACCTCACCTTAATGCAGGTGCAAAAAAGGTTGTTCTTACTGTCCCCGCTAAGGATGAGATTGATTACACTGTGGTTATAGGTGTTAATGAAGACGGACTGAAACCTGAACACAGGATTATCTCAAATGCCAGTTGTACTACTAACTGTCTTGCCCCTATGGCAAAGGTGCTGAATGATAATTTCGGTATCATCGAAGGGTTGATGACAACAACGCATGCTTACACAAATGACCAGCGTCTTGCCGACGTTCCTCACAGGGACTGGAGAAGGGGGCGTGCTGCTGCAGAGAATATTATTCCGACAACAACCGGAGCTGCCATTGCGGTTGGTAAGGTAATTCCTGCTCTCGCCGGAAAGCTTGACGGAATGGCTTCGAGGGTTCCCGTCCCTGACGGTTCCATTGTTGATCTTGTTATTGAAGTTGAAAAAGATGTTACGGTTGAGGATGTTCACGCTGCCGTAAGGATGGCTTCGCGTTCCGAAAGAATGAAAAACGTTCTTCTTTACTCTGAAGATAAGCTTGTTTCATCGGATATTGTCGGGAATACTTACTCTTCAATATATGATTCGGAGTTTACAAGAGTTCTCGGGAAACGTATTATCAAAACACTCAACTGGTATGACAACGAATGGGGTTATTCCAACAGGGTGGTTGATTTGATTTGTATGCTTATGAAATTTGATGAGAAGGCGTAATATTTTAGGAAAGCCTGTAATAAAGTGAGGAATTGAG
>CAYOZZ010000170.1:0-10616 GCA_964408535.1 uncultured Bacteroidales bacterium
ATATTAATGCAAAGCAGGAGTTCAATGCTTCTGTTAATGCTTGTCTGTTTCTTTGTTCAATTGGTGAAAAGCGTGAGTATTCGGTAAAAGAATTTGATTTTTATACAAAATATTTTTTTAAAGAGTATGGTTGGTTTGGAAATAAATTTGTTGCGGATATTGAGTTATACAAAAGCACTTTTCAATTAGAAGGTATGTTTCCTGTTGAATGGAGGCAGGGTGTAAAACATGATTCTTCAAAAATTATGGAACTAAAGCTAATTGGGGAAAATCTTGTTAATAATAAAGGTGAAGTTGTTGATATTGAAGATGATTTGGTTTACGGATTTTTAAAAAGCTCGGATTTGAAGGGGGATACAATTAGCAGTCCGCGAAGATACACTATTATTACACAAAAGAAAACAGGACAGGATACCGGTTATATAAAAAGTTTATATCCAAAAACGTTTAAATACTTGTTTGGAAATATTGAACATTTTAATAATAGGAAATCAAGCATATACAACGGAAAACCCTCTTTCTCTATTTTTGGAATCGGAGATTACTCTTTTAAACCATATAAAGTGGCTATATCGGGTTTGTACAAAACAACAAAGTTTTCCCTTGTAATGCCTTATAATGATAAGCCGTTAATGCTTGATGATACTTGCTATTTTGTAGGTTTCGACTCTCTGATTGAGGCACAAATAACGCACTATTTATTAAATACGGATATTTGTCAGAATTTCATTCGTTCAATATCTTTTGATGATGCAAAACGAAAAGTAACAAAAGAGTTATTGATGAGGATTAATTTAAAGGAAATCATAAAGGAAACGAAACTTGATGAATTATCGGCTGCAATTAAAGGAATTGATGAATCGGACTGGAGAATTTATATTGCCAAGTATTCCGCTGTTAATAAGGAGTCACAATTAAGTTTATTTGAACGCAATGCTTAATTAGCCTTTATATCATAAATTTTGTCGCTATTCTCTTTCAACTTTATATTATCTTTGCGCCAATTTAATAAATCCTTTCATTATGAGTTTCGAAAAAGAGAAATTTTCAGGTACAGGTCTTACTTATGATGATGTACTTCTCGTACCTTCATACAGCGAAATCCTTCCACGTGAGGTAGATATTTCAACTATGTTTACCCGGAATATAAGAATAAACATTCCCATTGTATCGGCAGCGATGGATACGGTGACCGAGCATACTATGGCTATTGCAATGGCACAGGTAGGAGGAATTGGTGTTTTGCATAAAAATATGAGTATCGAAAGCCAGGCTAATGAAGTGAGGAAAGTGAAGCGTGCCGAAAACGGGATGATTATAAACCCGATCACGCTTCGCAAAGATGCTTATGTTAAAGATGCTCTCGACATAATGAAAGAGTATAAAATAGGAGGTATCCCTGTTGTGGATGCGGATAACAGATTGGTGGGAATTGTTACGAACCGTGACCTGAGGTTTGAGCGGAACCATGATAAACCGGTTGTGGATGTTATGACAACCGAAAATCTTATAACCACAACCGAGTTCACCGATTTTGAGAAAGCCGCTGATATTCTTCAGGAGCATAAAATCGAAAAGCTTCCTGTTGTTGATGATGATTTCAAGCTGGTCGGGTTGATTACATATAAAGATATTATCAAAATTAAAGAGAGGCCGAATGCCTGTAAAGATGACCGCGGAAGACTTCGTGTTGCTGCTGCTGTGGGAGTAGCTGCCGACACAACCGAAAGGGTTGATGCATTGGTTGAGGCAGGTGTTGATGCTATTGTAATTGATACGGCACACGGGCATTCAAAGGGTGTGATGCAAATGGCTAAGATTATAAAAAAAGCTTATCCTCAGGTTGATTTAATTGTAGGAAATATTGGTACGCGTGAGGCTGCCGAAGACCTTGCAAAACTTGGTGTTGATGCCGTTAAGGTTGGAATCGGGCCCGGCTCTATTTGTACAACAAGGATAATTGCAGGTATCGGAGTGCCGCAACTTACAGCCGTTTATGAGGTTGCACAAGGATTAAAGGGAACAGGAATTCCGGTAATTGCCGACGGTGGAATAAGATATACGGGAGACATTGTGAAAGCTCTGGCAGCCGGTGCGCATACGGTAATGGCAGGTTCCCTCTTTGCAGGTGTCAGTGAATCACCGGGCGAAACAATAATTTTTGAAGGAAGAAAATATAAAACATACAGGGGAATGGGGTCGGTTGAAGCTATGCAAAAAGGCTCAAAAGACCGATACTTTCAGGATGTTGAGGATGATATAAACAAACTTGTCCCTGAAGGAATCGTCGGACGTGTACCTTACAAAGGAAACCTGTCGGAAGTTATTCATCAGATGGTCGGAGGATTAAGGGCGGGAATGGGCTATACAGGTTCACCTGATATTAATGCACTGCAAAATGCCAGGTTTACAAGAATTACTGTTGCCGGCGTTGCCGAAAGTCATCCCCACGATATTACTATTACGCGTGAGGCTCCGAATTACAGCAGGTAGTGTTAAATTTTGTTAAATGCTTTTTGCTTTTATTGTTGTTTTTTATTGTGTTGTTGCACAATTATCTGCTTTTTAAGTGTTTATGACGGTTTTTGGTTCTTTTAAAACTCTCTTGACTTTATTTTAAAACAATTATATTTGCACCCCCGGGAAATGAATGAATGCTAAGGATTAATGATTGAAAAATAATAACACATATAAAAAAAATAGTAGTAATGAAAGCAAATATGTTAAAAAGTATTTTAGTAGTTTTTGGATTATTAATAGCTTTTGCTTCAACGGCACAAGATAACAGAACCCTCGTTACCATTGCAGGTGACAATATTAGTGTGGATGATTTTATGCGGGTTTACAAAAAGAACAACGTAAAGGATGACACAATAGATAAAAAATCCATTGAGGAATACCTTCAACTGTTTATCAATTTTAAATTAAAGGTAAAGGAGGCGGAATCTCTTGGTATGGATACTGCCGCTGCCTTTGTAAAAGAGCTTGAAGGTTACCGTGAGCAACTGGCTGAACCTTATTTTGTTGATGAGTCCATTATTGAAAAACTGCTACAAGAAGCATATGAGCGTAGTAAAGAGGATATTAGAGCAAGTCATATTCTTATCAGAGTAGGGCCTAATGCTATGCCTGAGGATACACTTGAAGCGTATAGCAAAATTCTTGAGGCTAAGGCCAGGATTGAAAGGGGTGAACCATTTGCCGATGTGGCAAAAGATGTTTCTGAAGACCCTTCTGCCCGTGAAATGAAAATGCGTAACGGTCAGGTCAGACCCGGCAATGGCGGCGATCTCGGATACTTTACTGTTTTTGATATGGTCTATCCGTTTGAAACAGGTGCATATAATACACAGAATGGTGAAGTTTCAGATCCGGTTCGTACTGATTATGGATATCATTTAATATATGTTACCGACAGGATTCCGGCTCTCGGCGAGATGCAGGTGGCTCATCTTTTCCTGAAAATGCCGCAGGATGCCACTCATGATGATTCTGTTTATGTCGAAAAAAGAATAGACTCTCTTTACCAAAGAATACTGAACGGAGAAAAGTTTGAAGACCTTGTCAAAGAATACTCTGACGATAAAGGTTCGGCTCCGTCAGGTGGTGTTTTACCGAAGTTTAAGGTTAACAGAATGGTGCCGGAATTTATTGAAGCAATTGCCCTGCTTCCTGATTCCGGTTCAATATCAAAACCCGTTCTCACAATGTATGGTTGGCATATAATAAAACTGATAAGCAAAACCGGAATAAAATCATTTGATGATTCTAAAAAGGAACTGGAGAAAAAAATCAAAAAAGATCAGCGCTCACAGCTGAGTACTGAGATTATAATTGAAAGAATTAAAAATGAGTATGGTTATAAGGAGAATAAAGAAGGTGTCGAAAAAATGTATCCTCTTGTTGATTCTTCTATTTATCAGGGCAAATGGAGTGTTCCGGAAAAAGAAAATATGGGTTTCATCGTTTTCACTCTTGGTGATCAAACATACTCACAAATGGAATTTGCAAACTATATTGCCGAACATCAGACAATCGGTAAAGGTGAAAAGATTGATGAGTTCGTAAACCGCGTTTTTAAAGATTTTGTGAATGAGAAGTGTAAGCAGTATGAAAACGGAAAACTTGAGAGCAAATATCCTGATTTTAAAGCTATTGTTGAAGAGTATCGTGACGGAATTCTGCTTTTCGACCTTACCGACGAGATGGTCTGGTCAAAAGCCGTTAAAGATACTTCAGGCCTTAAAAAATACTACAATGAACATAAGGGTGATTTTATGTGGGGAAAAAGGGTTGACGCTTCCATTTACACTGTTAGCGATACTGCCTATGTTAATGAAATAAGGAACCTTGTGGAAAAAGGCTTGTCGGAAGATTCTTTGTTGAACCGGTTTGGCAATGACTCCATCAAGGTGTTGACGGTCACACACAAAAAATTCTCGGAAGGCGATAATGATATTATTGATAAGATTAAGTGGAAAAAGGGTATTTCAAAAAATATGAATCAAAACGGCAAAACCGTATTTGTTGTTGTTCATAGTAAACTGGCACCTGAACCTAAATCTTTTAATGAGGCTAAAGGGCTGATTACCGCTGCATATCAGGATTATCTCGAAAAGGAATGGATAAAGCAGCTTAGAGAGAAGTATCCCGTTGTGATTAATGAGGAGGTTTTGAAATCAATTGTTAAATAAAAGAGTTAGTTTGTATTTTCTCAGGAACATATTCATCTTTGTAGCGGCTGTATCAGCACTGAACGCCTGCATAAATGTGCCGGAACAATCAGATGAAAATGTTCTTGCAAGGGTGTATGATGATTATCTGTATGAATCGGATTTGAAAGGGATTGTGCCTGAGGGGACAAATGTAAAAGACAGCATTGCCATTGTCAGGAATTTTGTTAACGGCTGGATAACCGAAATGCTTGAGCTGAATAAAGCTCACAGGAATCTGCTTGAGGAAGATATGCAGTTTGAAAAACAGCTTGAGGAGTATCGTAAGTCACTGATTATTTATCAATACGAATCGAAGCTTATCAGCCAGACTCTTGATACGGTGGTTGATGATTCGGAAATAGAAGATTATTATAAGGAGAATATTGGGAATTTCCAGTTGAAAAACAATATCGTAAAGGTTTATTATGCTCGTTTCAATGTGGATAATCCGAAAATGGCGACAATCAGAAAGTTCTTTTATTCTGAAAAACCGGATGCAAGGGATTCGCTTGATGTGTATATTGAAAAATATTCAAATCTCTATTTCCTTGATGACGAAACCTGGATACTTTTTGACGATCTGTTGAAATTTGTACCTATCGAAACGTATAATGAGGAGGCTTATTTACAGAACCACAGAAAAATAGAATTAAAGGTTGAGCCGCATATTTATCTTGTCGGCATTAAAGATTTTAAAATAAAGGAGAGTGTTTCGCCATTAAGTTTTGAAAAGGAAAAAATCAGGCAGATTATTATTAATAAAAGGAAACTTGAGATTATAAATCGTATGCGGGAAGAGATATTCCGGACAGCACAGCAGCATAACGATTTTGAAATATACTGATTTGTGAAATAAAACAGCCCGGTTGATGTTATTTACTTAAATTATTGCATTGATGAATTATCGAATTTATATATTATCATTTTTTTATCTGATTATTTCAGGAACTGTGATGTCTCAGGATCAGCCTCAGGGAGAGGTTGTTGATGAGATAATAGCCATTGTCGGAAGTAATATTATTTTGAAGTCTGATATTGAGGCTCAGTATATTCAGTACAGAATGCAACAAGGGGGGGCAGCCGGCAGCGAATCAACTGTAAAATGCAGTATAATGGAATCAATGTTGCGCCAAAAGCTATTATTAAGTCAGGGAGAACTTGACAGTGTGGAAGTTTCTGATATGCAGGTTGAATCTGAAATGGACAGAAGGTTAAGGTATTACATAAAACAGTTTGGTTCACAGGAAAAGTTGGAGGAGTTTTATCAGCAGTCAATATTTGAGATTAAGGATGAATTCAGAGACCTCATCAAACAGCAGATGATGATGGAGACGGTTCAGAACTCAATTACAGCTGATGTGACGGTTACTCCTTCGGAGGTTCGCTCGTTTTACAGGGACATTCCGAAAGACAGCCTGCCGTTGATAAATTCGGAGGTCGAGTTGATGCAAATAGTTAAAAAACCTCCTATTAATCCTGAGGAGAGAGAGAGAATCCGTAAGAAACTGCTTGAACTGAGAAAGCGTGTTCTAAACGGAGAGAGTTTTGCCACCCTTGCCATACTTTACTCGGAAGATCCGGGATCGGCCAAGAATGGCGGTGAACTCGGATTTGTCGGCCGGGGTGAATTGTATCCCGAATTTGAAGCCGTGGCATTTAATCTGAAAGAGGGGGAAGTCTCCGATATACTTGAAACGGAAGCAGGATTCCACATAATACAAATGATTGAAAGGCGCGGCGATTATATCAATGTAAGGCATATTTTGCTGCAACCCAAAGTATCTCCTTTGGATTTGATGAAGGCAAAAAAAGAACTTGATAGTATTTCTCAGCTTATTGAGGACGGGAAATATACTTTTGAGGAGGCTGTGGCTGAATTTTCCGATGATCCGAGCAAAAATAACGGTGGCCTTCTCGTTAATCCGAATACCGGTACTTCGGTATTTGAAACCGACGAGCTTGATGCAAAGGTCTTTTTTGTTATTGATAAACTTGAAGTCGGGGAAATTTCGGCTCCGGTTCCGTTTAAAACTGATGACAACAAGGATGCCTACAGAATCTTATATCTTAAAAGACGTACCGAACCGCACAAAGCCAATTTGAAAGATGATTATGACAGAATACAACAATGGGCACTTGAACAGAAAAAACAAAAGGTAATTCAGGATTGGGTTGCAGAGAAGATTGATAAGACTTTTATCAAAATTGACGACAGTTACCGTGATTGTAAGTTCAGTAATAAATGGTTTAAAGATTAAAAACGCAACACATAACGCATAACGCATAACACACAACGCATAACGCATAACACACAACGATGTACAAAACAGACGTAGAAGCATTAGAAGCATTCGTAGGGAAATATAAAGATCTCAGAAAAGAGATAGCAAAAGTTATTGTCGGACAGGAACAGGTTTTGGATGATCTGCTGATTGCTATTTTTTCAAGAGGACACGCTTTGCTTGTAGGAGTCCCAGGGCTTGCAAAAACGCTGATGGTTAATACTTTGTCGGAAACTCTCGGGTTGAAATATAACCGGATTCAGTTTACTCCCGACCTTATGCCTTCAGATATTATAGGAACTGAAATATTGGACGAAAGCCGCCATTTCAGATTTAACAAAGGGCCTGTGTTTGCAAATATTATCCTGGCGGATGAGATAAACCGTACACCGCCCAAAACCCAGGCCGCACTTCTCGAAGCTATGCAGGAAAAGGCTGTAACCGTTGCCGGTAAACGTTATAAGCTCGAAGAACCTTTCTTTGTCCTTGCTACGCAAAACCCGATTGAGCAGGAAGGAACATATCCTTTGCCCGAAGCCCAGTTAGACCGTTTTATGTTTAATATCTGGCTCGACTATCCCTCTTTTCAGGAGGAGATTGACGTGGTGAAATCAACCACAACGGAATATATAGCCAACCTTAAGGAAGTTTTATCTTCGGAGGAGATAATCTATTTTCAGGATTTGATTCGCAGGATACCTGTACCTGATAATCTTTATGAATATGCTGTCGGGCTTGTTGCAAAAACAAGACCCGGATCCGAAGGCGCCCATAAATGGGCTAACGATTACCTTACGTGGGGCGCAGGGCCGCGTGCTTCCCAGTATCTCATTATCGGTGCAAAAAGTCACGCGGCAATAAACGGCAAATATTCACCGGATATCGAAGATATCAAGGCTGTTGCCGCAACAGTTCTCCGTCACAGAATTGTAAGAAACTACAAATCGGAAGCCGAAGGTATCGGTGTTGACGATATTATTGCCGAGTTTATGAAATAGAAACGCTTTCTGTAAAATCCCGGATCAGGTACAAGAATTAGGAAAGTGCCCACTTTACGAAATCACAAGAAATCTTCACTATGGACAGAATGTCCACGCTTGGTAAAGCGGTTTTAAACTATTTCCTAAATCCCACCTCCTACCGGCCCCCTGAAAACCACCGAAAAAAAAACGGTTGTTTTCAGGGGGGTATTTTGATTGGTTTTGTATTTATTTTGCAAACATCCTGAAAAATGAAACAGCGGTTCCATATTTCCAAGCGTGGACGCTTGGAACATCGGCGAGCTGTATATCTATTTTTTTTTACAATATACAAATATTTTTTCTATCTTTGTGCAACAAGGAAAAACTACAAAACTATGAATGGGTTTTTTTATACATTCGGGATATTGGTGTATGTAGCTGATAGCCAGTATATTACCCCCCCTATAACATCCTAATAATCTATTATATAAAACCTCGGTTTAAAGTATCCGCTATAGTATTATTAAATCTGTTTCTTTTCACATTATTCTGACTGCCATTTTGAAATAAACCCTTAATCTATAAAAGCGATTGGAATAAAAAAAGTTATTAACATATAAATAATTAGATATGAAAAAAATATTTCTATTAATATCATTTTTTTTTGTGATAAATGTTTTTTCACAGGACACAATTAATATTTACGATACTGATAATTTGGTAGGACAAGTCCTCGGAAATGCGATTGCTTACCCATATTATGTCGGAGAATATCAGATATCTTTAAAGTTAATGTATTGGGATCCAACAGATGGAAAGTTAATTTCATACACAATTGAATGTGTCTCTTTTCCATTTGTTCCTGAATGTTTTGATATTGCGTCAACAACTTCGAATTGTACTTCAGAAAGCACTCGTAAAATGATAGTGTTAACTGATGATTTGCGTGATTATAACATAGTAACCCCTTTAGCGGGAGAGGGTTGGAGTGTTGCAGGAGGAAAGACAGTTTACCAGAAGTGTGAGCCGTATGCCTTTGGTTTAGTAATGAATGAAGGTAAATCAAGCTGGTATAGTTACCCGACATCATTATCAAGTATTTCATATGCATCTAATTCAATCATAGGCAGGATGGTTCTTCCTCATTCCATTCTAAAGATAACTCTTAATGTTCATGAAACCAATGAAATAGATTCAGATATAAAAGTTAAAATATCCTGGCTTTACGATAATACGAGAGGCAGAATGAAGAGATATCCCTTTAGCAATAGTAATGGTATTTCTATTGGTAGTTTTCAAAAATATGATGTGTTTTTCGCTCCGAAATTCGCATATAACTTGGAAGGGCATTATTATTATAATACTACGAGTAATTTTACCTGGTTTGAAGGTGCACATCCCACATCAATAACAAATCCTATGGGTTCGATAAACTATTTTCATGAAGATGATTTGGAATATGAATTCCCGTATTCACCTTTGCAAGGCACAGAAGATTTGAAATTTCCATACTACGACCAAAACGAAAATTATTATTATTACTATCCTGCTCCTTATACCTTATTATCTTCTCCGTTAAGAAATTATAACGGTAGAGCTTATGCAGGTTTTGATGAAAATGGAAGTTACGGAGGTAGTTCGGTTATTGAGCAAGGTATAGAACATACTTATAAAATTTATGACCCTATCGATTTAAGCTTGATTAATCCGGATGAGAAGATTATTTATAACCCTTCGAAATTGGAAGTTTATTGCAACCTTACTTTTCCGCAAGATTATAAATTTCTTACCGTTCACGGTCAGTACCCCGATAAAGCCTGGGTTGAAGCAAATAATTTTGAAAGTGATGACGACCTCAGAAATGTATTGTGTCCGAGCGACCAAATTGATGAAAACGGCGAATTTTTATCGGAATATATTATCCATAATAATAAAATTATAACAGTTCAGGAAGGTGTTACTATAATGGATACAAAATTTACAGGTGACGGAACTATTGAATACTATCCCGATAACTTCAATGGAAATTTCAAAATCGGACAGGATTTTACAGTAAATTTGTATTCGCAAAATTTTTATATCAACTATGGGCAGAAAGTTTGGGAAAGCGAGATAAACTTTCTCGGTTCGGTAATTTATGTTGAACCGGGAGCTACATTAACTGTTACTAATACTTTGAATATGGGTGAAGACTCTAAAATTATTGTTAAACGAGGCGCTAAACTGATAATTGACGGAGGTATAATTACCGGTGATAGCTGGCAAGGAATCGAAGTGTGGGGCACCTCCTCCCAGCCGCAAACTCTTGAATATCAGGGATTGGTTAAAGTTATTAACGGCGGAACAATTAAAAATGCCGTGTGCGGTATCAGGGCGGTTAAAATGGACGATCCGGTTGAAGGTGGCGGCGAAACTCCTAATCCGTCATATTCCGGTGGTATAGTACAAGCATATGATGCGGTTTTACAAAGCAATAAAACCGCCGTAAGGTTTTACGAATATACTGCCGACAACAGTATCAGCTATTTTAAAAATACCGATTTCTTTGCTAATTATAATAGTCCCGATTATTTGGTTTATATTTCGGGAATTGACGGTATAAGCTTTACAGGTTGTACTTTTGAGGATTTAAGAACGAATATTAACATTACTCAACG
>CAYOZZ010000171.1:0-2825 GCA_964408535.1 uncultured Bacteroidales bacterium
GGATTATTACCGGTGATTTGATTCCATCCGATAGTGATTTTCGTTGCAGGATCATCCGTCAAAACAAGTCTGTACTTGTCGTTTGCAGAAAACAGTTGACACACCGCAAGCATCAACGCAAAAATTGAAGTTAGCTTTTTCATAATTAAAATATTTGCAGCCAAAGATAAAAAATAATGTTCAAAATTTGCAGAAGAAGTATAAAAGTTTGATAATTAATATTGGTAGCCAATCAGTCTTCGACTTCGCTCAGTCTTCGACTTCGCTCAGACTTCGGCTTCGCTCAGACTTCGGCTTCGCTCAGTCTGACGGATTGGTTCTGTATTGTTAACAGTACCGGCATACAGTTAAGACGGTCTATTCCAAAATATTGATATTGATCAGTGCCTGTTTCAATTCCTGAAAGGTAACCGGTTTTGCTACAATCTTTTGGTTTTTATCAAGAAGGAACATTGTAGGTGTTGCATAAACGTTATAGTCAACGGCGGCCTGACTGTCCCAGCCTTTCAGGTCGGAACCGTTCAGCCAGTTATAGCCGCCCTGATGGAGGGCAGCCAGCCATTCATCCTTATTGCCGTCGAGAGAAATTGCAAGAACCTCCAGATTTTTACGGCTTATGCTGTTTTCGTACAGGTTGAAAATCTCGGGAAGTGTTTCAGTACAATGCGGACACCAGGAAGCCCAGAAAAGGACAAGTGTATATTTCGATTTTATTTTGTCAAGGCTGATTATTTTACCGCTTGTGTCTGCAATGGTAATGTCCGGTGCTTTTTTGCCTACGGCAAGCTCGGCATACTTTTGCAGACGGGTTTGCAGGTCATTTTTCATATCCTCATTCTCACATTGGTCGGGAGTATAGTTTTCGGCGATATAGTCAAGCACCTTATCGAAATGATAACGCTCAAAACCGCCAACGAGATAATCAACAATAAAATCGTAAATAATATTGTTATCCATCGCCTCGTACATAATCTTGTCAACAGCCTTAATAAATTCAGTCTCAAGCTGATCCTGAGTAAATGAGGGATTACTGTAAAGTGTCAGATACTCAATGGCAAGCGTTGTGTAAACATTGCTTTTTACAAGCTCAACGTCAGTAAAGTCAACATTGTCGAAATAGTGCTCAATGGCATATTTCCTCCTTCCGGCCTCATCAAGTCCGGGTTCGTAATATAGCGGCTTTCTCACTTTTATTATTCTTGATGCATATGTGCCGGGATATCTTTTAACAAGACTATCAATAAAACCGAGAAATTCCATTTGAACATTAACATACTTGTTTAAAACAGTATCATAAAAAGAATCATCCCGGGGAAAATAATTTACAACAGGTGCCAGCAAATCAAATTTCCTTCTGTAATCATTTCCCTCTCTTAAAAAGGCAAAGTACTCCTTATTCTCAACAGATTTGATGATTTTCAGACTGTCGTACACAGCATTAAATTCCGTTTCCATTTCAATATCCTCATTGTTATAAATGAAATCCAGATAGCTGTTTTTATCAAGAATCACCCTGTACATTCCGGCCGGCATATCAGCATTTGCCATAAATAGTAACGAACCCGTTGTATCGGACATTACGGAATCTATCTTTGTATTTTTATCACCGTAAAAATCGGCAAGATAGATTTGTTTCCGGGGCAAACCTTTTACCGTTATTTTTATCGAATTGTTTTGTGCCGTAACCGCAATGGAAATTAAAAAAAACAAAAGAGTTGATATGCCTTTCATTAGTTCAGAATTTAATGAGAATGCAAAAATAGAAATTATGACCAATCAAGCGACAGGATTAATAAAAAAAGGACAAAAAAGGTAATTTAACATTAAAGTTCCTCAATCAGATAATCATCAATACTCTTGTTTTCAATATCAAAGTTTATTCCAAGCAAAGTTACCGGCTTTTTCTCAGGCAGGTACTTTTTGTGATACTCTTTATCCTTTATTTGCTGTAAAGCCGTTTTTGCGTCCTGTCCGGCTTTGAACTCAATTACGTAAATGTACTTGTCGGTGTTTATCACTGCGTCAATTCGTCCGTCAATGGTCATTACTTCGGTTTCAATGTGAAATCCAAGCAGTTTCACGATAAGGTAAAATACCGAGTGGAAATACTTTTCCTTGTTGTCGGCTATGATATAAGATATTCCTTTGAAAAGAGTGTTAATCAGTTCAATGTATTTTTCGATATTATTATTGCGTAAAGCGTCTCTGATATTTATTAGCAGGTAATCGGCTTTGTCAATATGACCGTCGTTCAGTGAAGCAAGCAGGTATATCGTGAATGAACTTTCAACTTCAGCGTTTGGAAAATCCATTTTGTAGGTCATATCGCGCAGGTTGTTCTCTTTTATTGTAAGATACCCTGTTTGAAAAAGTAAGGGTATCAGTGAAATAGAAGTTATTTCATATTTGTTAAGGGCATTACGCGAAACCAACAGGTTTTTAATATCAAAAATCGTATAATTGTTTTGTTTTATCAGTTTTGTAAGAAACGTAGGTGTACCGGTGGCAAACCAATAATCGCCGAACTCACGACTGTAAAAAAAGTTGAGAATTGAAAAAGGATTGTAAACAAAATTACGTCCGTCCCACGAGTAACCGTTGTACCATTTTTTTATTTCAGCAATAATATCAGGAAATATATCTTTATACTTTTCACCGACACTTTTAATGTATTCCGGGAAATAACTCTCCAATTCCTCCTGAGTATATCCCGTTATTGTCGCATAATTTTCATTTAACGTAATATCGTTCAGGTTATTCAAATCCGAAAAAATTGATACCTGACTGAATTTTGAAACACCAGTTACAAAGAAAAACTTTATGTA
>CAYOZZ010000172.1:0-3214 GCA_964408535.1 uncultured Bacteroidales bacterium
GTACCTGTTAATGATATGGAAAACGGCTGGGTTTACTGGTCAAACTGGGACGGTATTGCTGATGCTACGTCATCTATTCAAATGCAGAGAGGTCTGAGTGCCGTTAACCTTGCAACTCCATCAATTGGAGGAACTATGAACATTATCACCAATCCTGCTGAATTGAAAGCCGGCGGTTCTGCAAAATTTGAGTACGGTTCAGGCAATTTCTTTAAGACAACACTTTCAGGAAATTCAGGATTAATCAATGAAAAATTCGCAGTTAGCGTAAGTGCTGTTCGTAAAGTCGGACAGGGTGTTATTGACAAAACCTGGACTGATGCCTGGGCTTATTATATTGGTGGAAGCTACAATATTAACAAAAATCACCGCCTTGAGGTTTATCTAATGGGTGCACCTCAGCGCCACGGCCAAAACTTATATAAACAAAACCTTGCAACGTATGACTCTACTTTTGCCAAAGACTTAAGTGGATATGACGACCAGGTTAGTAATAAGTTCATTGAACAAGGTCGTTTCTTTAATCAAAACTGGAGTTCCGTTGATCCAAATTATTCAGCAGATCAATACTGGAGTGGAAAATCAAAATCACGTCACTCTGACGATTTTCTTAATGAAAGAGAAAACTTTTATCACAAACCACTCGCAAACCTGAACTGGTATGCACAATGGAGTGAAAAAGTTTCAATGTTTACAACTTTGTACTACTCAGGTGGTACCGGAGGAGGAACAGGAACCTATGGAAAACTTTACCGTCGGGATGCCGAAGGCGAATTAGGAGATGACGATTATAAATTCTATTATGGTCCTTCACCTTGGTCATGGGACTGGAATCAGACTATTGCAGCCAATTCCGGCTCTGATGACACTGTTTATATTGACAAAAAGCCTATCCCTAGAGAAATGGGACAATCAGTCGGTATATTGAGAAACAGCCGTAACGACCAGTGGACAATCGGAGGTATTTCAAAACTAAGAGTACAGTTTTCCGAAGCATTAAAGACTACATTTGGAATTGATGTAAGAAAAGCCAAAGTAGAGCACTACCGGGAGGTTCGTGATTTACTTGGCGGTCAGTTCTACATTGATAAAAGCGACCAGTTTAATCCTAACCATAAAGCTGTTCTCGGTGACAAAATTGCCTACAACTTTACAAACGACATAGGTTGGTTAGGTGGCTACGGTCAGGTTGAATATTCAAAAAATTCAATTACTGCTTATGCAACATTCGGATATTCAATGATAAAATATACTCACACGAATCATTTCTATGCTGCCAAAGAACTTCCTGACGGTACTCCTGATTTGAATAGTGGTGAAAGGGTACTTAATACCGACTGGATTTCAGGATATCAAATAAAAGGTGGTCTTAGCTATAGAATTACTGAAAGGTTTACTGCTTTTGGTAATGCAGGAGTCGTTTCAAAAGTTCCTATTTTTGATGCTGTTATTGATGACAGAGACGGTGCTTTAATTGACAATCCTCTGAATGAAAAATTTGTTTCATTTGAACTGGGACTTAATTATTCATCTCTTGACAACAAATTTGTCGGTAACCTGAACCTTTATAATACCACCTGGAAAAACAGGGTGTTATCAAAAACTGACTTTAGTCAAATATCAAGTGTAGATGATGGTTTATTTACTATTACAGGGATGGATTTATTACACCAAGGTGTGGAGGTTGATCTGGCCTGGCAACCTGGTAAATTTTTCAGACTTGACGGTGCTGCATCATTTGGTAACTGGAAACATACTAATGATCCGGTTGCAAGATTTAAAGAATATGGTACCGATTTTGACACAACAGGCATTCAAATTTATTTGAAAGACTTGAAAGTGGGTGATGCTCCTCAAACACAGGTTGCACTTTCTGCTTCTGTATTTCCCGTTAACGGCCTGAGATTACAGATTGTCTGGAGATACTACAGCAATTTCTATGCTGACTGGGAAATAACTTCAAGACTTAGTCCAGATGACAGAGAACAAAGTTGGAAAACACCTGCATACAATATATTTGACTTACATGCATCTTATGATCTGCCGATTAAAAGTGATAACTTCAAAGTTGGTTTATTCGGACACGTATTCAACCTGTTAAATACTATTTATGTTCAGGATGCAACGGATAACAGCAAGTATAATGCTTACAAAAGATATGACGACGAAGGAAACTTAATAAACAACCATACAGCAGCTACTGCTGAGGTATTCCTTGGTATCCCAACAACATTTAATGTTGGAGCCTTCGTCAAATTTTAATTTTTATTAAAATAGACCAAAAGGTTGCTTACATTTGTGAGCAACCTTTTATTTTTTGCCTATGATAAAGTATATATTCATTTCGTTTTTTGCTATTTCCGTTTTACTAAGCTCTTGCGCCCAATCAGAAAAGAGCAAACAATCATCACAGCCATACCTCGTAATGCTTTCCCTTGACGGATTCAGGTGGGACTATGCCGACAACGTTCCGACTCCGAATCTCGACAAAATTGCAAAAATGGGTGTGAAAGCCGAATCGTTGCAACCATCTTTCCCTTCAAAAACCTTTCCGAACCATTACACTATTGCTACCGGTCTTTATCCCGACCATCACGGAATCGTCCTGAATGCATTCTATGATCCTGAAACCGACAGATATTACTCAATCAGAGACCGGAAAACAGTTGAAGACGGAACTTTTTACGGTGGAGAGCCAATCTGGAATACCGCCGAAAAGCAAGGTGTGAAAGCCGGAACATTTTTCTGGGTCGGCTCCGATGCCGATATTCAAAAGATGCATCCCTCCTACTGGAAAAAATATGAACACAACTTCCCCTTTGAACAAAGAATTGACTCCGTCATTTCCTGGCTGCAGCTACCCGAAGAAAAAAGACCCCATCTTATCCTTTGGTATATGCACGAACCCGATTCCAAAGGACATAAATTCGGGCCTGACAGCGAGGAAATCAGGCAGGAGATTATCTATCTCGATTCACTCGTCGGTGTATTTATGGCAAAGTTGGAAAAACTTCCGGTTGCCAATAAAATCAATGTTATAGTAACATCAGACCATGGTATGGAAAACATTTCGGATGAAAGGAAAGTGGAATTAAGAACTTCAATAAATATGGACTGGGTCGAAATAATTCAGGGATACAACCCGAACTATCTCATAAAAGCAAAAGAGGGTTATCTCGACAGTCTTTATTTACAGTTAAAACAAATCCCCCAT
>CAYOZZ010000173.1:0-2289 GCA_964408535.1 uncultured Bacteroidales bacterium
GCTCAGGAAGTCGGCGTGGAAATGTCAACTCAACTGTTCGACAACAGGGTTTCGGTTAGTGGAAACGTTGGTGTCAGAGGAAAAGATGACACAAGAAACACAAACGATATTGTCGGGGAAGTGGATGTTGAAGTAAAACTGACAGATGATGGCCGCTGGCGGGCATTTGCCTTTAACCGCGCCAACAACAACCTGCTCTATCAAAATTATTCCCTCTATACACAGGGTATCGGGCTATCATATACACAAGAGTTTTATAAATTCAGCGACCTTTTTAAGAAAAAAACAAAGGAAGAAAAAGAATTTCTGAAAAAAGAGAGAAAGAAGAAAAGACAAAAATCAAAAGAGTAATCAAATGATTTTTATCTTTGCCTCAAAATATTTTTGATTTAACTTCTGATAAACATCTAAAAATAATAAAACTATGATTCAAAGAATTCAGTCGGTTTTTTTACTGCTCGTAATTATTGTTCAGATAGTTCTGTTTTTTACTCCGCTTGCAGTATTCATTTCGGACCTCAGCTATTACAAACTTTTCCTGACGGAAATGAAAAATATGACTCCCGACAGCAATATGGATATGAGCAGGATGATAGCAATGCCTCTTGCAATAATGAATACAGTCATAATTATCATTGCCGTAATTACAATCCTTAAATTCAAAAACAGGGTTTTGCAGATGCGCCTTAACAGATTTAATATCCTTTTGATAATAATCCTAATCGTAGGAATTCTGTTCGGATACCCGCAATGGATGCTTAAGATTGGTTCTGTCGTTACTTATGACTATGGAGCTTATCTGCCGCTAATTTCAATAGTCTTCCTTTTCCTTGCAAATATCTTTATCGGAAAGGATGAAAAACTTGTAAGGTCAGCCGACAGACTCAGATAACAATAATTGTGAAAAAAATCGGACTGATTTCGGACACCCACACCTATATTCATCCCAAACTGTTTGAATCTTTCAAAGATTGTGATGAAATCTGGCACGCCGGCGACATCGGAAATATTGAAACTGCTGGCAAGCTCGCTGCTTTTAAACCTTTAAGAGCCGTTTACGGCAATATTGACTCACACGAAGTACGTATTGAATATCCTGAATTTCAGATTTTTAAATGCGAAAATCTAAAAGTACTGATGACCCATATCGGAGGTTATCCGGGCAGATATCAACCGGCAGTCAGAAACCTGATTGCAAAAGAAAAACCGGAACTTTTTATTTCAGGACATTCTCATATTCTGAAAGTTATGTATGACAAAAAACACCGGCTGCTTCATATCAATCCCGGTGCTGCAGGAAAATCGGGCCTGCACAAGGTAATAACCTTTGTACGGTTTACCATTGACGGAAAACAGATAAAAGACCTTGAAATAGTTGAGTTTGAAAGGTGACGAAAATAACGAATATATTTTCAGTTTTAAAAAGATGTCGGGTTTATTTTTTATAAAATTTTTCTTCTTCTGCCCCTCAATGAATTGAGGTAAACGGGAAAAGAGAAAAATTGGAAAATTCCTTATAAAGAAATAAAAAAATGCAATTTGGTTTACACTCTGTACTGCAAATCCATTTTAAAATTGAAATCTTTTTTATACTTTAGCCGTCATAAATAGAACCCTGAATGGATAACCATATTGGAAGAATTAATATGGTTTAAATATTTAAGAGCAAAATTGAATATGACAAACCAAAAAATAAAACAATTAGAAACGGAATTGTGGGGAGCAGCCGACGAACTGCGCGCCAACTCAAAACTTACTGCTGCCGAATATAAAGACCCTGTTTTGGGTTTGATACTTTTACGTTATGCTCAAAACAAATTTGAAGAAGCCCAAAAGTATATTGTAAAGAACCTGCCCGTTAACCCGAGAACCGGAAAGAAAAGAGCCGTTACAAAAGATGATTTGTTGGGGGCAGGTGCAATGTATTTACAAGATAAATCGCAATTTGATTATCTGGTAAACCTGCCCGAAAGCGAAGACATTGCCGAGGCGGTAAACAATGCGATGAAGTTAATCGAAGAAGATTACCCCGATTTACAGGGCATATTACCCAAAAACTATCAGGATTTTGATGCCGACCTGCTGCGTTCGCTTATTCGTGTTTTTAATAAAGACGCTGTTAAAAATATCAGCGGTGACGTGTTCGGCAGGATTTACGAGTTTTTCCTGATGAAATTCTCTATGAGCGGTGCAGGCGCTCAAGAAGGAGGCGAGTTCTTCACTCCGCCTTCGTTGGTTCAGTTAATTGTGAATTTTATTGAACCTGACCACGGAATTATCCACGACCCT
>CAYOZZ010000174.1:0-3626 GCA_964408535.1 uncultured Bacteroidales bacterium
ATATAGTTTTCCACAAGGTTAAGAAGCAGCGGATCGTGAGGAGAAACTGCAACACCGATAGGCTCAATAGTAAGCGGTTCAGCAATAGTTATAAGTCCTTTTTCGGGATGAACTAATGCTTCATAAGCACAAATAGGATAATCGGCAACCATAATGTCGGCAGTACCGTCAACTAACATCTGAACACCTTTTTCATAATCTTCAACAAGTACCAGTTTTGCATCAGGCATCTCTTCTTTTACATAATCTTCACTTGTAGAGCCTTTCAGTGTCACCAGCGTTAATGTATTCTCATTCAGGTCGCTCGATTCGTCGGCTTTAGAATAATCCGGCGATTTTGTAAGAATTGACTTCCCGGATATTACATACGGACCTACAAATGCAGCACGCATATTCCGCTCAAGTGTAATTGTCATTCCCGACATAATTACATCAATTTCTCCTTTTTCAAGCGAATTAAGTAATTCGGAAAACGGGATTTGAACGATTTTAAGCTCCACATTCATTGAGCTTGCAAGCATTTGTGCCATATCAGCATCATAACCTATTATTGAGCCGTCCTTTGCTTTCATCGAAAATGGAGGCTGAGTTCCAGTCATTCCAACCTTTAATACACCGCTTTTCTTAATTTTTTCAATTTGCTTTTGTCCCATTACGTTCATTGTCAGGGCAACTGCTACCACAGTAATGAACAAACTTTTTAAAATTGTTTTAACCATTGTTTTTGTTTTTATTTGTTATTTAATTAATTAGTTTTGATTTCATTATTAACATATCATCCTCCGGTTCCTCTCATTACTATGACAGCAAGCAGAGGTATTATTATAACAAGCACCATTTCAAGCCTTAGCAGAAAAAACATCCTCTTAAGTGCAACAGGGTTTTGCTTCAACGGATTATTCATTTTTCTCTGCTTGTTCCATTTAAAGATTCTTATGGAAAGCATAATTGCAAGAACAAGTATTACAGAATACAGCGTAAGTTTAGTATGAAAAACCGGATTCTTCGAATAATACAATGCTCCTTTCCCATAAACAAACCAGCGCAATAATCCTGTAACCAAAAGCAAGCCCAACGAAACAAGATGAATTACGGCACTATATGCCAACATTTTAAGCTGGTTATCAGACTGTTCTGTTTTCAGCAATAAATATTTTGATATTAATGCACCCATAAGTAACATTATACTTAAAAAATGCAGATATATTATTAATGTAGCCATCAAATATTATTTAAACAAGGAAACAAACAAATTGCAAAAGTGTTTAACCGGAACATAAATAAAATACTAAACAGAAATACAGAAGCCCGGACAATTAGTATCCGATTGAGAATCCGAGGAAAAGACTTGCACCAATAAAGGTGTAATCCATATCATATTTACGCTCTCCCTGTATTGATAATCCTGTTTCAGGATCAGACACTACAGGATTATAAAAATTCACAAACTGAATATTATCTCTCTTACTACCGATTGCCAGTTGTAATCCTACGAGAAATGAGCTCTTCTTATATTTAAATGTAGTCCCGCCCGTAATATAATACTGGTTAGCAGGTACGACCGAAAACTCTGACCCACCCTGCAATACCGGATCATCAAAAATTTCCTTTCTCGGGTTAAAATTTGTCCGGAATCCGAATAGTCCCTCAGTATTCTCTGTCATTCTTATCTGGTATCCCAATGCAATATTTACAACCGCACGGGCTGCATAATAATAAGACAAAAAGTCAGTAGTTGGTATGGGATATGCATTATCCGGACTAACGTTCTTTGTTCCGTCAACGGTTTTGTATTTATTAATCTTACTGAAATATTCGGCTGAAAAATAGTATCTTGAACGTTTTGAAGGTCTGACATATACAATACCAAATGAAACGGAAAAAGGGTCTTTAAACTGAGCAAGCATATAGTTTCCAACCTCATGATAATTATAATCGTCGGTTGCAATATCACTTCCGGGAATATTTGTCTGTGAAATAATCTTTTTTACATCACCATTACCAAATAATCTTAAAGAGGGTATTGAAAAATTCAGACCGTAACTCCAGTCACCTGCATGATATCTGAATCCGATTTTACCAAGCATTCTTACATCATACATCACCAGTTTCTGATATGATGACCAGGTTGATTCATAATAGGAGACTGAATCGGGAAGCTGATCAGGAACCGGATTAACCAAAACATCTACACTTTTATAATATGTAAAATTCTTAATACTAAAAAATAAACTCGCACCTATCATAAAAGTAGGAGATATTTCATAAGAAACTCCTGTTCCTCCCCAGTAATCGGAATAATCGGAAGAAATATCAAAGTTGCCGAAATAATTTTCACTAATTCCCTCATGTATGAGGCTTGTAGTATAATCAACACTTTTATACATATCTGTTTTGCTGATATTTCTGTTAAATATTGCAAACTGGATACTAATTGCCGTATCCTTTTTTGAACGGTATAGATATGACACAAACCGGGGCTGAACCCTGAAAGCAAGATTTGAAAGGTCGTTTCCTCCTCCGATAGCATTTGAGTAATTGCTGTACTCAAGGCTAAACAAATTTGCATTCAAAGCAAATTGCTGATTTTCAATTTCGGAAATTCCGGCAGGATTATAATATATTGATGCTATTCCCGAATTACCGCCAACGACAGCACCGGATAATAACGAAGCATCGGTATTAAAACTAACCGACCAATAGCTCTCGGGCTGACTATAAGAAATTAAAAATACAGACAGAAATGCAAGTATAAATAATATACGTATTTTAGCAATCATTAGCATTAGTTTGCAAAGATAAAACTATATAGATATCACTTAATAATTTTTACATTATCAGGAATACTATAATTCCATTCCTTCATAGCAAAATCCCACTCTGTCAGAATTCTTTCCAGTTTTTTCTTAGTTATTGTATGAGTATTCTTCTTATAACCTTTTTTACTTTCGATATATTCATTTATTGAGGGTTTGGATTTTTCAAACCCATCAATTTCAAGGCTTTCATAAATGCTTTTAATTGTTGACATCGGATCTCTTTCCAAATCATCAAATGCAACTTCCACCAAATTACTCTCCTGTATCAGTGCCTTTTCAGCTAAATAAGAGGTCATCATCTGCTTATAAACCGAAAGGATAAGACTTTCAAGTTTCCTGTGCGAAATTTTCCGGAGCTGAAGGTTTGGCAACATCGTCTTGAAAAAATGCAGAGTTGAAAGAAAAACAATTACAGGATTCCTGTGAATATGAATAAACTTGGCGCCGGGAAACATTTCAAGAAGTGTCTTGATTCTTGCCGTATGAGGAGGATTTTTCGACAGAAAATATTTCCCGTTCGTATTGACAAGAGCCTTTTTTATTAATAACACATACTCCTTCTTCCATTGTTCAATCACCTTATCCGGAACATTCTGAAAGCGTACAAAGTTATCATAAAAGTACTGAATTTTATCAGGAAACATCCAGAAATAGTAATAGCTCACTGGCACATTACTTCCCAGCGCAAACTCCTCTTCCTGAGGATAATCAGGGCTTAATTTAACATTATCCCCTTTTCTTGTTGCCGGAATAAACAATCTCATAAAGGTTTCAAAAATAAAATTCCCGGTTTTGTTAAAAAGAGTA
>CAYOZZ010000175.1:0-14216 GCA_964408535.1 uncultured Bacteroidales bacterium
CATCCGGCACGCAAACCCTACAGGAATTCCCTTCGTCCCATCGTCTCTCCATCTCTCCTTCTCTCCATCTCTCCCTCTCTCCCTCTCTCCGCCTCTCCCCAACACCTGCAAGGTTCATCTCACCCCTCAATCCGGCACGCAAACCCTACAGTAATTCCCTTCGTCCCTTCGTCCCTTCGTCCCTTCGTCTCCCCCTCTCTCCATCTCACAACCTCCCCTCCTCTATCTGTTAAAATATCTGTTCAGCTTATTAGCCCTGTCGTTCAATACACGATTTAATCTTTGCGATTCCGTTTCATTAATCAGGTAGTCGGGATCAGCTTTTAAAGATTCTTCGATGTGTGTGGAGAGTGTTTTTTTCAGACTTTCAATCCTTGTCATCAGTTTCTCACGTGATGAGCTGTTCCACCCGTCCAGTGTTTCCGCCAGTTTTTCCGTCAACTCCAAAGAGTTGAGATAGGCATCCAATGTTCTTCTATTCATCATAATTCATCAGTTTTAATAATTCATCGGTGATTTTTTCTGCGGCATCGTCAATTGCCAGCTTTTTCAAATTCCTTTTTAATTCAGTCTGTTTTTCTTCATTTTTTATCAGGTTGATAACTGCCGGGGTAAGCTCTTCCATAACATCCTTGTTCTCAACCATAAGAGCGGCATTATTTTCGACCAGTGCCATTGCATTTTTTGTCTGATGGTCTTCGGCTGCCGTCGGTAACGGAACAAAAATTGCCGGTTTTGCAACATTTGCTATCTCCGAAATTGCTATTGCCCCTGCTCTTGAAATTATCACATCGGAAAGGGCATAAGCATAATCCATTTTTTCGATAAATGATGTCACCTTAACACCTTTCCCGGAATAGGGTTTGGCAGCTTTTACCGCATCCCGGTAGAAATATTCACCTGTCTGCCACAAAACCTGAACTCCCTCATCAACAAGTTTATAAAGCGATTTTACAATAGCTTTATTCACTGCAAGAGCACCGAGACTACCACCGACAATAAAAAGAGTTTTCTTACCGGCATCCAATCCGAAATGTTTTGCAGCCTCATTACGTTTTCCTTCTGTGTTGATTACCTCTTTCCTTACCGGATTACCCGTCATTACTATCTTCTCTTCCGGGAAAAACCTTTCCATTCCATCATAGGCAACACATATTTTGTCAACCTTTTTGGCCAGTATTTTATTAGTGATTCCGGGATATGAATTTTGCTCCTGTATCAGTGTCGGGATTTTTCTATTTGAAGCAACACGCAACGTCGGGCCGCTTGCAAAACCGCCGAAACCTGCTACGGCATCAGGTTTGAATTTCCTGATTATCTTGCCGGCATTGTACAGACTGGAAATGACTTTAAACGGAAAAGAGAGGTTTTTCAGGGTAAGGCTGCGCTGCAAACCGCTTATCCACAATCCTTCAATGTGGTAACCCTCTGCCGGCACCCTTTTCATCTCCATTTTGTCCCTTGCTCCTATAAACAGAATATCAACCTCGACCAACTTCTCTTTCAGAGTGTTGGCAACAGCTATAGCAGGGAAGATATGCCCTCCTGTGCCACCCGCGCTTATAATAACCCTATATTTCCGCTGTCCTGAGGTTTTCTGCATTGTTATTTGACTTTTCTATCTCTTTACTTACACTTAAAATTATTCCTATTGAAATACTTGTAAACCAAATTGACGTCCCTCCCATACTCACAAGAGGTAACGGCTGACCCGTTACCGGCAGCAGGTTAACGGCAACACCCATATTAATCATTGCCTGAAATACCAGACTGAAAGCCACACCTATCGTTAGAAAGGCTCCGAAATTGTTCGGGGCTTTCGTGACGATTTTCACAGCCCTGAAAAGCAGGATTAAATAGAGCAGCACAATAATGACCCCTCCTATAAGTCCGTATTCTTCAATAATGAATGCATATATGAAATCGGAATATGGATGGGGAAGGAAGTAACGCTGCTCGCTGTTACCCGGCATCTTGCCGACTATTCCTCCCGAAGCAACTGCAATCTTTGCCTGCTCAACCTGATAGTTATCTTCACTCTCGCCATTCTTGAAATTTTCAACCCTGCTAATCCACGTTCCGACACGCGGAAGCAGGTCGGGATATGATTTGGCTATCATTACCATCATCAGCATCACCACCACACCGATACCAATCATAGAGAAAATATGTTTGAGACTAATCCTGCCGATAAAAAGCAGTACAAGACTGGTTGTAAAAAGAATGGCAGCCGTCGAAAAATTGGCCGGAAGAATCAGGAAACAGACAATAAGTATGGGAATCATAATCGGGATGAAAGCCGATTTAAAATCTTTTATCTTATCCTGCCGTTTGGTCAACATCCTGGCGAGATACATTATTAGTGTCAGCTTTGCAAGGTCGGATGTCTGGAATGTAAATCCGAAAGGTAACGGCAATACTCTCTTGGCCTCATTCAGGTTCAGCCCGACAAAAAGAGTCAAAACCAAAAGAGGAACGGCAATATAAAGTGCTATCTGAAAAATCCTTGAGAAGTAAGTATATTTTACCAGATGGGCAAGATACATCAACAAAAAACCGAAGAGCAGGATGAAGAGGTGCTTCATCATATAATACTCCGTGTTGCCGCCCTGGTACTTGTACGCAAGCGAACCTGTGGAGCTGTAAACTGCCAGTATTGAAAAAACCGACAGGATAATAACCACAAGCCAGATTACCTTATCACCTTTTATTTTATTTAAGAGATATTGCATTTAACTATTTGAATATTAAAGTTTACGAACTTCTTCTTTAAATTGGTCACCCCTGTCCTCAAAATTCTCAAACAGGTCGAAACTGGCGCAGGCCGGTGACAACAGAACGACATCATCTTTCTTCCCAAGATACAATCCGAAATGCACGGCCTCTTCCATTGAGGTTGTTTCAACAATGGTCTCAACGATATCGCCGAAAGCCTCTTTTATTTTTGAGCAATCTTTACCAAGACAAATAAGTGCCTTAACCTTGTTTTTAACAAGTTCCGCGAGAATGTCATAATCATTTCCTTTGTCCACACCTCCGGCTATCCATACCACCGGACTGTTCATACTTTCGAGTGCAAACCAGGCAGCATTAACGTTTGTGGCTTTCGAGTCGTTGATAAACTCAACTCCGTGAATACGTGCCACAAACTCAAGCCTGTGTTCCACATTTTTAAAGTCCGACAGACTTTGTTTAATAACATCCTTACTGATGTCGAGACATTTGGCAGCAACTCCCGCCGCCATTGAATTGTAAATGTTGTGTCTTCCTTGCAGTGCTAAATTTTCTAATGTCATTGTAAATTTATTTGGTTTTATGTTGAATAAAATTTTATCTCCTTTCGTATATGCACCATTTTCTTTCAACTCCTTTTGTGTTGAGAACGGAAACCGTTTAGCCCTAATCGTGTGCTTTTTCAACTCTGCTTCAATCACAGGATCATCGGCACAGTAAATAAAAGCGTCTTCACCGGTTTGATTTCTAATTATCCTGAATTTCGACCTCACGTAGTTTTCAAATTTATAATCGTATCGGTCGAGATGGTCGGGAGTGATGTTTGTCAAAACGGCAACATCGGCTTTGAAATCGAACATACCGTCCAGCTGGAAACTACTGATTTCGAGCACATAATAGTCGAACTCTTTTTCAGCCACCTGCCGGGCAAAACTTTGTCCCACATTTCCGGCAAGTCCCGCATTCAATCCGGCCTTTTTCAGAATATGCCAGGTCAGTAGAGTAGTTGTCGTTTTTCCGTTACTTCCCGTTATACAAATCAGCTTTGCCTTCGTGTATCTTGCTGCAAATTCAATTTCGGAAATAACATCAATACCATTTTCCCGTATTTTTCCGATAATCCGAATATTATCAGGAATACCGGGACTTTTAATCACCTCTCCGGCATTCAGAATAAGGTTTTCCGTATGTTTCCCTTCTTCAAAAGGAATTTCAGACTTGTAAAGAACGTTCCTGTATTTATCTTTGATTTTGCCTCCGTCGGAGACAAAAACATCAAATCCTTGTTTTGCCGCAAGTATTGCAGCTCCGACTCCGCTTTCGCCTGCTCCCAGTATGACTATCCGTTTTTTCAAAATTCATTACCTTAGTTTTAATGTAATAATTGCCAGAACAGCCAGCATAATTCCCACAATATAAAAGCGTTGCACGATTTTAGGCTCGGCATAGCCTTTTAATTGATAATGGTGATGCAACGGCGACATTTTAAAAATCCGCCTGCCTGCACCGAATTTTTTCTTTGTATATTTGAACCAGCTTACCTGCATTATCACCGAAATACTCTCCATCAGGAAAATACCGCAGAGAATAGGTATCAGAAGCTCTTTTCTTATCAGCAAAGCAAAAACGGCAATGATAGCCCCGATTGCAAGACTTCCCGTATCTCCCATAAATACCTGTGCCGGATATGTGTTATACCAAAGGAATCCGATTGTAGCACCCACAAAGGCACTGATGAAAATCGTAAGCTCACCAGTATCGGGGATGTACATAATATTAAGATAGTCGGCAAAGATTATGTTACCCGAAACCCAGGCCAGCACTCCGAGTGTTGCACCTATTATAGCGGAAGTGCCGGTCGCCAGACCATCCATACCATCCGTCAGATTGGCTCCGTTTGATACTGCTGCAATTATGAAAATCACCAGAGGGATGAAAACGAGGAAAGCCCATTTTTCGTAACCGTCACCGAGAAATTTTAGAAGCTTTGCATAATCGGCTTCATTGTGCTTCATAAACGGGATTGTTGTCTTTGTTGACTTTACCGATTCCTTTGAAAATTTCCCTGATGCGGTAGCGGCTCTTGTCATAGCACCATTACCCTCTGTTCCGGAGGTTTGTACTGTGTCAACCTTTTCCCTGATTACGACACTGTCGCTGAAATACATCGTCAACCCGACCACCAATCCCAGAACTACCTGTCCGAGAATCTTGAATTTACCGGCAAGTCCCTGCTTGTTTTTCTTAAAGACCTTGATATAGTCGTCAATAAATCCGATTAACCCCATCCAGACGGTTGTAAAAAGCATAAGGATAATATAGATGTTGTCGAGTTTTGCGAAAAGGAGCGACGGGATAAGAATGGCACCGAGAATTATCAGTCCTCCCATTGTAGGAGTGCCCTGCTTTTCAATCTGCCCTTCGAGACCAAGGTCACGGATTGTTTCACCGACCTGTTTCCGGTTCAGAAGATTGATAAGTCTTTTGCCGAAAAGCAGTGAGATTACCAAAGAGGTAATAACAGCCATAGCCGCCCTGAAAGAGATGTACTGAAACACACCGGCTCCGGGGAAGTCGTAAACATTATCAAGCCAACTGAATAAATAATAAAACATATAATCAATTTCTAATTTTCATTTACATTCATCTGTAAAAACTTTGTAATCATCTCTTTATCATCAAAATGATGTCTTACACCTTTTATCTCCTGATATTTTTCATGACCTTTGCCTGCCACAAGAATTATATCTCCGGGTTTTGCAAGTGCACAGGCTGTTTTTATCGCCTCTTTCCTGTTTATGATTGAAAAAACTTTCATATAATTTTCTCCCCCCACTCCTTTTTCCATCTGCCTGATTATCTCTTCAGGGTCTTCCGAACGCGGATTGTCTGAAGTAAGAATAACCTTTGTACTTTTGTTGCAGGCAACCTGCGCCATAACCGGGCGTTTGGCTTTATCCCTGTCACCGCCAGCTCCGACAACGGTTATCAGCTCCTCATTTCCCGTTCTGATAGAGTTAATGGTGTCGAGTACATTTTTCAATGCATCCGGAGTGTGTGCATAATCCACAATTCCGTAAATATTATTTTGCGAGCGTATAAAATCGAACCTTCCTTCAACAGCACTTTCCGTACTTAGTGCCGTCAAAACCTCCTGTTTATTCTCTCCGAGAAGAATAGCGGAGGCATATACAGCCAGCAGATTGTAAACATTAAATTTACCGACCAGCTTAGTCCAGAACTCCTCTCCGTCAAGATTGAGCTGCATCCCCTCAAAACTGCTTTCAATTATTCTCGCCCTGAAATCGGCAGGCCGCTTTATACTGTAGCTTTTCTTTACAGCTTTTGTATTTTGAAGCATCACCTGTCCGTTTTTGTCATCAATATTGCTAAGTGCGAAGGCTGTCTCGGGCAACTCATCGAAAAATTTCTTTTTAGCCTTCAGGTAGTTGTCGAAAGTTATATGATAATCGAGGTGGTCGTGTGTGATATTCGTAAAGACAGCACCAGCAAAGCTCAATCCTGCTATTCTGTGTTGGTCAATTGCGTGGGAGCTAACTTCCATAAAGCAATGTGAGCATCCTTCGTCAACCATTTGTTTCAAAAGGCTGTTAATCTGTATTGCATCCGGAGTTGTATGTGTTGCTTCAACAGTTTTTTCACCAATCTTAACTTTTATGGTCGAAAGTAATCCGGGAACAAATCCAAGTTTTCCGTAAAGTTCGTAAAGAAGTGTGGCAATCGTTGTTTTGCCGTTTGTTCCCGTTACACCGGTTAATTTCAGTTTTTCCGAGGGATTATCGAAAAAGTTGGACGCCATTATTCCCAATGCACGGCTACTGCATTTTACTTTTATGCAGGTAATCTCCCCGCTTAATCCGGAAGGCGGCTCTTCACAAACTATCGCAGCGGCACCGGCTTCAATAACCTTTGGGATAAAGTTATGACCGTCGGCTTTAGTTCCTTTTATTGCAACAAAAAGGGAGCCTTTCCCTGCTTTACGCGAATCGAATTCTATTGAGTTTATCTCAATATTTTCAGATCCCGTAATTTCGAGAACATCAACGTTTTTTAATATGCCGGTCAGTCGTTTTTTCACTTTAAACCGATAGTTTTAAAATTATTTCTCTTCCTTTTGTCACTCTTGTTCCGGGCAAAACAGATTGTGATTTTACAAATCCGCGACCCAATATTTTCACTTTTAAGCCGAGGTTTTCCAAAACATACACGGCATCCCTCGCTCCCATTCCCTTAACATTTGGAATAATATTTTCCCTGATTATTTTTGTCTTTAATCTTACTGCGCTGTCGGCTCTCACCGAAACAGCCCATTCCGAAACCGAGCTTGCCGAGTCAATGGGAATATTCAGTTCGGTGTAAATTTTTTCAAAATCTTCTTCATAACCGGTTGAGTAAACAGGGTAATTAATATTATCGGCAAGATATTCCCCGTCAACCTGAATATCGAGATTGGTTGCATACACCTTATTTGCAATATCCCTGAAAACGGGTACGGCAACCGAGCTTGCATAATACTTGCCCGTCGAGGGCCTGCTTACCACTACTATACAGGAGAATTTCGGGTCATCAGCCGGGAAGTACCCGACAAACGACGCATTGTAGTTCTTTTTATCATATCCTCCACCGGATTTTGCTATCTGGGCGGTTCCTGTTTTACCGGCAATTCTGAAAGGTGACTTTTTAAGGCTTTGCGCCGTTCCGTTTTGCACAACACCCTCAAGCATCTCTTTTGCTTTTTCTACCGTTGAAGATGAGCAGATAGAATTATCAATAACGGTCGGTCCGAACTTTTTAATTGTTTCGCCCCCCTGCCTTACCTCTTTTACAAACATAGGTTTTACCAAAGTACCGTCATTTGCTATGGCGTTATAAAAAGCAAGTATTTGTAACGGGGTAAGCTGAAGTTCATATCCATACGACATAAACGGCAGAGAAACGGCAGACCAGCTCTTACTTTTCGTATCTTTTATGTACGGCTTTGCTTCTCCCGGAATTTCAATACCGAGAGGTTCATTGAGGTGGAAGCTGTAAATACGGTCAATATATTTCTGAGGATTGTTTTTGTATGCCTTGTATATAAGTTTTGAAACTCCTACATTTGACGAATGCTCAAGTGTTTCCCTTACGGTCATCTTGCTGTTTCCACCGAAATGTGTATCCCTGACGGTAAGGCCGTGATAAACGACATAGCCTTTACCGATATCAATAGTATCGTCAAGGTCGTAATACCCGTCTTCAATAGCTGCGAGGAGTGAAGGAAGTTTGAAAGTGGAGCCGGGCTCAACTGCTGCCCCGACCGCATAATTATATACTTCGGCATACGTGCCGTCATCATTACGTTTCAGGTTTGCAATTGCTTTTATTTCACCTGTACCGACCTCCATAAGAACAGCACAGCCCCAGGCGGCTTCATTTGCTATCAGATGTTCAAGAAGTGATGATTCAGCTACATCCTGTATATCAACATCAATTGTTGTAATGATATCTTTTCCGTCCTGAGGTTCAATTTCATTTTCATCATAAACAGGTTTCCAGTCGCCGCTGTTGATTCTTTTGCGAAGCTGTCTCCCTTCTTTACCTTTCAGGTATTGAGCATAAGCACCTTCAAGCCCCACATACAGGTTTTCCTTTTCGTTCTCATATCCGAGTGTTCTTGCCGCAAGTCCCTTAAACGGTTTTGCCCTTTTTACCTTTGGAGTAATAATCAATCCACCGCGGTATTTGCCTCTTTCAAATATTGGAAACGTCCTGAGTTTTTTAAGCTGCTCGTAAGTTACATTTCTCTTTATAAGATAATAACGGTTTCCCCTTCTGCGGGCTTTGATAAGATTTTTTTTATACTGATATGCTGTCTTGTCACCAAACAGACCGGCGAGTTTTTTCGCGAGAGGCCCTACATTACTGTTGAAGTCGGTGTTTGTAATAAGCGGAGAGGCAACATCCATCCTGACATCAAAAATCGGAACGGAGGTCATCAGCAGGCTGCCGTCTTCCGCACAAATATTTCCGCGGACAGCCTCAACACTGAAATATTTCATTGACTGTTTCTGTGCCTCGGCCAGCAGTTCATCGCCCTCGACAAACTGAATATGCAACACCTTGAGTATTATTGCAATGCCGAAAATCAGCATCCCGAAATAGACAAGATAAACACGCCATAATATGTCAGTCTTCACATTTTTCAATTATCCCCGTCGTTTTTAATAAATATTTTTGTCGGTGGAACCAACGATTCTTTTATTCCCTTTTTTGCAAGCATTCCGGCAATCTGCGATTGCCGTTGCATCTGCATTAACTGTGATTTAACAGATATATATTCGTATCTCAACTCCTTCAGTTCGCGTTGCAATTTGTCGGTACGCCTGATATTTTTTTCAGAGTAATATGAGTTTGCTATATAAACTATCCCGAGAGAGGCCAGAAATAACAGAAACGGCAATTGTTTAACCGTCTTCCGGTTAAGCAGAAAAGCCCCCCCGAGAAAACTCCTGACTGAGTCAGTCGCCACCTTGCCGTTAATAGTTTTTTTCTTCTTTTTACTCATATCTTCTCAGCAATTCTAAGTTTTGCACTTCTTGCCCTGTTGTTTCTCAATATTTCATCATCATCAGGTACAAGCGGTTTCCTCGTTATCATCCTGAAATCTACCTGAGGATTTCCGTAGAAATCCTTTTCTATCTTTCCTTCGAAATTTCCCGACTTCATAAAATTCTTGACTAACCTGTCCTCAAGCGAATGGTATGAAATAACCACTAATCTGCCCCCTTTTGCCAGTACGCCGGATGCTTGAATTAACATATCTTTCAATGAACCGAGCTCATCATTCACTTCAATTCTCAATGCCTGAAATACTCTTGCAAAAAATTTGTTTTCCTGCCCCGCTTTTGCCGCCTTCGCCAATATTTCTTTCAGTTGATTTGTTGTTGAAATCTCCTTCTCTTTCCTCGCTGTCTCTATCATTTGTGAAATTTTCCAGGCGTTTTTCAGTTCGCCGTAGTTTTGAAAAATTTCCTTTAACTGATGCACTGAATAATCATTAACAATATCTTTCGCAGTAAAACCTTTATTTCTGTTCATCCTAAGGTCAAGCTCCGCGTCAAACCTTATTGAAAACCCTCTTTCGGCTTCATCAAACTGATGGGACGAAACTCCGAGATCGGCCAGAATGCCGTCAACAGGAACCGCTTTGTACAACTTCAGAAAATTCCTCATATATCTGAAGTTTTGGTTTATCAGTACCAGTCTGTTGTCATCAGGTTTGTTTGCCAGTGCGTCTTTATCCTGATCAAATGCTATCAAAGAACCTTTACCGAGTCTTTTCAGAATTTCGTTGCTGTGTCCGCCACCCCCGTAAGTTGTGTCAACATAAATACCGCCTTCTTTAATATTCAGACCCTCAATGCTTTCGTTTAACAATACAGGATCGTGATACATAGCTTATTCGGTTTTATCAGTGTTTCCCATTACCTCTTCGGCAAGAGAGCCGAAATCGGTATCTTCATCAGTCACAACTTTTTCATAACTTGCCTTATCCCAGATTTCAATTTTGTTTATCTGGGATGTCATCACCAGCTCTTTGGTAATTCCTGCGAAAGCAATAAGATCCCTCGGGATAAGAAGTCTGTTGTTACTGTCGAGAACAACCGGTTTTACACCCGCCATAAACTTGCGTATGAAGTCTATGTTTTTTTTAACAAAACGGTTCAGTTTGTTAATTTCTTCCATCTCTTTATCCCATTCGGCACGCGGATAAAGTTCAAGACAGCGATAAAACACACTCTTTTTTATCACAAAACCGTCGTTCAGAACAGGTGCCAGTTCCTTCTTCAAACCCGCCGGAAGCATTACTCTCCCTTTGGAATCAGCTTTACATTCGTATGTGTAAGTCAGTGCTGTCATTTCTGTTTTAAATCAGTGGTCAAATATATAATAAAATATCCCACATTTTACCACTTGTTAATAACTTTTTACCATTTTTTCCCACTTAGGTATTTTATAACTGATTTTGGGGGGGATTTAGTATTGGAGTTTGGGAAAAAGTATGTACTTTAGCGACCGGACAAAATACTACATATGAATGTTAATGAAAAAAACATAACTATACCGGTTGAAATACCATCAGATGTGCTTATTGCGCTAAACGAGTCTGAACAAGAATTAAAAGGTCAGTTTCAGGTAGCAATAGCTTTAATGCTATTTCAGGAAGGCAAACTGACATTGGGAAAGGCAGTTCAATTATCAGGTTTAACCCGATATGAATTTGAAAAATTTCTTACGAGAAATAGAATATCCATCTCGGAGTTGGACGAGACCCAAATTTTGTCAGACATAAATAAGCTTAAAGAAATATAGTATATGAGTGTTGCAGTTGCTGACACCGGTGTTCTTATTTCATTGGGATTAGTTGACCTAATTGAATTACCTGAAGACATTTTCGGAGAATTATTTATTGCTAAAGCAGTTTGGGAAGAACTTCATAATTACAATAATCCGGAATTTGAAAAGTCTTTATTATTAAGTTTACGTGGTAATGTAGTTAGTATTAAATCAAGAAATTACTTATCAATGGTAATGGATTATGGCGAATCTGAATCTGTTATTCTCTACAATGAACTTAAAGCAGATTTCTTGATAATTGACGATAATAAAGCTCGAATGGTTACTGAAACGCTAAATGTTAATTGTATTGGTTCAATAGGTTTATTGATTAAAGCAAAGCAAAAAGGATTAATCCCTGAACTAAAACCTATTTTTGAAAAATGGATATTAATGGGTAGGTACTTTTCAATAAAGTTACTAAACAGTATTTTATTAAAATTTGAAGAACCTAAACTTTTTTCTTAATTTTAACGGATTGAAATGAATTTGATTCCCCATTACAATATCCCACCGTTAAAAGAAAAAAGAGTAATTTTGTAAGCAAATTGAATTTATATTAAAATGGGAGATGTACAGATAACCGAACGGACAATTCACATTGAAAACGTTTTCAGGGAGAAAAATCCCAAACTGGCAGGTATGATACCGGGGTTTGTATATGGATATCTGAGGAAGAAAATACATGAGGATGAGATAAATGCCATATTATATGACAACAGGCACCTTGTAGGTCTTGATATGGTCAAAGCCACATTAGACACAATCGGGCCGGTGGTCAGTAGTGAAGGACTTGAAAACATTCCAAAGGAGAAAAGAGCGATAATTGCTTCCAACCATCCTCTCGGGGGTATTGACGGATTGGCTCTGATGCAGGAGACCGGTAAGGTGAGAAAGGATATTGTTTTTCCGGTTAACGACATTTTACTTTTCCTGCCTTCTCTAAAACCTCTGTTTATACCGATAAACAAGCACGGGTCGAATAACGAAAACATAAAGATAATTCACGAGACATTCGAGTCGGATAAATTAGTACTCTATTTTCCGGCCGGGCTGGTATCCCGCAAGCAAAAAGGAGGCATAAGAGACCTTGAATGGAAAAAAACATTCGTTTCAAAGGCTAAGCAATATCAGCGTGATGTTATACCCGTTCATATTATTGCCCGTAATTCAAATTTCTTTTACAATCTGGCAAGGATGAGAAAAAAACTGGGTATTAAGGCTAATATTGAGATGCTATATCTTGCCGATGAAACATTTAAACAAAAAGGAAAGAAAATTCATATTATCTTTGGAAAGCCTATACCTTACGAAACATTTGACAAAAGATACAACTACAGAGTATGGGCCGAAAAGGTAAAGAATTACTCCTATTCGTTAGGCAAGGGCAACAGGGAACCGTTCGACCCTGAAAAGTATTAACAATAAAAGTTTTAGTTATGGAAACTATAATACCACCGGTTGACAGGACATTACTGGAAAAAGAATTAACGAAAGAACTGTTTGTCAGAGAAACAAACAATGCCGATAATCAGATATATGTTTTTACACACGATCAGGCTCCCAATGTTATGCGTGAGCTTGGAAGGCTGCGCGAAATGACATTCAGGGAAGCAGGCGGAGGTACGGGAAAAGCAATGGATATTGATTCGTTCGACACTTCCGATTCGCCGTTCAAACAGCTTATTGTCTGGAATCCCGAAGATAAAGAGATTGTGGGAGGTTACAGGTTTATTCTCGGAAGTGATGTAGCTTTGGATAAAGACGGACAACCTGTCAGTGCCACCTCAAAACTGTTTAAGTTTTCGAATAAATTCATTAAAGAATACTGGCCGATTACCATCGAATTGGGAAGATCGTTTGTACAGCCTATTTACCAACCTACAATCAACCTGAGAAAGGGAATGTACTCACTTGATAATCTTTGGGACGGGCTTGGAGCCATTGTCATTGACCACCCGGAAGTAAAATATTTGTTCGGAAAAATCACAATGTATCCCGACTTCGATACATTTGCCCGCGACCTGATTCTCTACTTTATGAAATTGTATTTCCCGGATGACGAAAACCTGGTTGTTCCGAGAAAACCTTTGCAATTGGAGACAAGAGAAAAAGTACTCAAAAGTATATTTACAGGAGCAAACTATGACGAAAATTACAGAATACTTACCCAGAAGGTCAGGTCGCTAAAGGAAAATATTCCGCCGTTAGTGAATGCCTATATGAACCTTTCGGGTTCGATGAAGGTATTCGGAACATCAATTAATCCTGCTTTCGGAAATGTTGAAGAGACTGCCATCATAATTACTATAGCCGATATATACGACTATAAAAAGGACAGGCATATTTCCACTTACAGCAAGGAAAACCGGTAAGTTACAACAACAAAGAAATATCGAACAAGGATGCAAATAAAACAAGCAAAATTCATAATGAGCAATACGGATTACCGTAAATGCCCCCCGCCAGAAATGCCTGAATTTGCATTCATCGGCAGATCAAATGTTGGAAAATCATCTCTTATAAATACTCTTGTTGCCAGGAAAAACCTTGCCAAGACTTCCGGTACACCGGGAAAAACACAGCTTATAAATCATTTTCTGATTAATGAGAACTGGTATCTTGTTGATTTGCCGGGGTACGGTTATGCAAAAACATCAAAGACAAACCGGGCAAAATGGGAAAAGATGATTTCAACATATTTGCTGAACCGCGAAAATCTTGTCACTACTTTTATATTAATAGACTCCAGACTGGAACCGCAAAAAGTGGACAAGGAGTTTATGACCTGGATGGGGGAAAATAGTCTGCCGTTTGTGATAGCCTTTACTAAAACCGATAAAATGACAAAAAACAGACTTGCCGGCAATGTAAAATTGTGGAAAGAATTCCTTCAAAGCCGCTGGGAAGAGCTGCCCCTATCAATCCTAACCTCCTCAAAAACAAAACTCGGTAAAGAGGATATTCTTAAGGTTATTGAGGGGATGATGGGGTTATAACAAGCAGCAATATGAATATTGCCGGTTAAATCTCTTTCAGTCCCAACTCCTTTAAATATTCATTATGCTTTTTTGTACTGCTTTTTA
>CAYOZZ010000176.1:0-2557 GCA_964408535.1 uncultured Bacteroidales bacterium
CAAATAGCGTGTTGCCCTGTATGGGTAATTTCACAATTTACGAACGATATATTCCGGGCACTTTCAAGTTCTACAGAAGCACCAACGGATGTGGCAGCCTGATTGGGTTCAAATCCGGAACGGTCAGCGGCATAATTGCAATAGGTAAATGTTAAGCCCTCGAACCGGATGTTTTCCACATATCTGTCGCCGGCTGTATCGCCCTTTACAACAATGAAATTATGCAAAACCGGAATGATAACCTCCGTATTTAAGGGTGTCTCACCCTGACGGGGATAATAATAAAGAATATTCCGCTCATTAACGAACCATTCACCGGCGGTATCAAGCGCGGCAGCATAATTTTCAAAAACCATTCTTGTGCCTTTTTTCAACGGATTCCACGGCTTCATTCCCTTTCCGGAAATTATTATCATCAAACTGTCCCTGTTAATTTCATCAATATACCGCATTGTGAAATCCCATTTGTGATATGCCCTGAATCTGATAGTTCGTAACCCGGCATCAGAGAGATTTAAAAGCGGTTGAAAGTTTTGCTTGTCGAATGACAGTATCTGTTTGGCACGCTCGGGATATCTGCCGTTTCCTTTTTTAAAAACCACCTCTCTTACACTTCCTGTTTTTAAAAAGCCTGAATTGGGTGTACGGGCAAGGGTTGCTCGTTTGCCATTGATATACAATTGACCAAATTTCAAAGTGTCGCTAATGATATTTGAAACATCAGCTTCCCAGATTCCATTGTCGTTTACTCTAAAACCTTTGACAGTTCTTCCTCCACTGAATACAGGATTTTCACCTTCCATTGCTTTATAAGAAACGGGATGCTCCGGTGTGCCGCTGTCTTCTGATGTCAGAATAAATGGTTCATCCAAAATGTAGCTGCCACCTTTAATGAGGACAATAAAGGTTGTATCATGCTTTCCTTCCTTTTTGTATTTCCTGATAAGGTTTCGTGCTCCGGTAAGTGAAGCGAGAGGCCTTTCTTTTGTTCCGGAATTGTTGTCGCTACCATAAGGTGCAATGAATATCTGGGCATTTGCCTGATGTGCAATGAAAAACAGAAGTATTATTGTTAAGCGGAAAAACATAAAAGTGATTTGAAAATACTACCTTCACTATTCATTGCAAATATCCAATAAATTATCTTGAAAAACAAGATAAAAGTACCGCCCGACCTCTTTTACCAGTCCTCCTCAACCTTTTCAACCGGTGGTTGCATTCCCTTTTTAAGGCTTTCAATCCACTTTTGTGCAAAATCGTCAATCTGCTTCAGATAACTTTGCCAGTTGGGATTGTATTGCGGGTCTTTTTTGTTCAGCCATTTTTCAACCGGAATCTTTGAACTTCGCTTCAGAACAAAATCGGTAAGAATATACCTGTATCTTCCATCCTTAAACTGTAAAGTGAATTCATACTGAACCGTACCTGCATCTGTCTTTGTACCGTCTTTACCGGTATTCTTGATCTTAATCCGGTGCAATCCCTTAACAACACCGTTTGCAAAGTTACGTTCACGTGTCACATCAAGAGGGTTCTTGTAAAAAGAGTTTATCCAGCTTATTGACCTGTTAAACAAATCTTCTTTCGATCCTTCAACCTTAACGACATCCTTGTAGGTTATTTTGCCGGTTTCTTCATCAACAGGCAGTTTTGAAGATTGGGCAATTGAACCGGAGAATATCCCAAAACTTAATAATGCAAGTAATAATGTTAATCTATTCATGAATATTTATATTGATTAATATTTTATAAACGTGTGTATGATTAAATTGTTTTATTTAAACAACAAATTAAAGATGTAAAACTTACCAGATGACATCAATAAATCCGGAGGAGGATATTACAGGATCATTTGTGATTAAAGTCAAACCATACATATAAGCTGTTGCGGAAATAATTCTGTCGTGAAGTTCAGGTATATCATCAATTTCAAAAGCTTTGACAAGTATATCAAATGACAACGGTTCAAAAATAATTGTTTCATTTTTATAGATATAGTTTCCGGTATCTGTCAATGTTGTTTCAATTCTTCCTTTTTCAGACAAATATCCTATTTCTGCAAAAACTATTGCAGGTACTAATATTTCTATATTACCTTTCTCTGCATTTAAAAAGATATCCTTAACTCTTTGCGATAATTTTCGCTTTTCAAGCCTTAAAACTAAAGCCATAGTATCCGTAACAAATCTATCATTCATACGGATATTCTTTTTTATAATCCTTAAACTCTTCCTCTAAATGGTATAATTCGCTTTTATCAAGGCTACTTAATTCTTTATTCAGACTATCATCCGTTTTAATGCTATTAATTTTTTTTTCTTTAATAAACTTAATGAAATCAAGTATTTCGCTTAAAACAAATGTAGGCAGACCTTTTGTTTCCTGTAAAATTATTTCTTCCAGATGACTCATAGCCTGTTTTATTAAAATAAATGCAAATTTCTAAAAAAAAATCATAAAATGCAAGAAAAAACAAAACCCCTCCACCTTTGCAGGCGAGGGATTTTTTTTACATTCGGAATTTATATTGAAGAAATAAGGTTTGAAAAAAATTATC
>CAYOZZ010000177.1:0-17895 GCA_964408535.1 uncultured Bacteroidales bacterium
ATGCTTTAAGTCCGATTAACAATGGCGGTAAATTCGATTACCATCCTTATTCCATATCCTGGTTTACAGGGATAAAGTATAAGTTTTAGATTATCTTCTCCTTCTCATTGGTGCTCTTCTGCGACCACTTCTGCCGAATGAACTTCTGCCGCCTCTTGATGACTTCTTGAAGCTTTCGATATAGTATGTAAAACCAATACTTAGGTAACTATAATAATCATAGTTTTCATTTTTAACCAGATCATCAAGTTTATCATTCTGTGCCTGACGGATTCCCATATCAACAGTCATCCCGAATTTTTCGATGAATTTATACTCTAATCCAAATCCGAAGAAATATACAAACTCGGGGACTCCCGTATCTTCAATTGATTTGTCAGAAGGGTCCTCAATCTTATATTGTTCGCTCTTGAATTTAAACTGACCTAATCCGGCATATCCGTAAATATCGAAATTAGAAAAATTATCAGGAGAAAATAGATCAATAAAAAACACCCTTCCCTGAATATTATATTCTATAATACTGGCATTAAATAAAGTCGTATAATTTTGACCTTTTAAAGAGCCGTACAACAACTGTCCGGAAATGTCGAATTTACCGGCAAGGTTCTTCGATAATATCATTCCGAAAGCAGGTCCGCTTTCCTTTGTTAATTTATCGGCAATATCAGTATCATATAAACTCAAATCGCCAAAGAAAGATGTTAATCCACCATTAACATTTACTGACCATTTATCCCAGAAGCCTGGCTTCCAGCGGCCACCCCAACCCTGACTGTTAGCTGTTTCAGGAAGTGAAAATGAAACAAACAGAACTGCTAAAATTAAATATTTGATTTGCTTTTTCACGATATTATAGTTTTAATTGTTTTTTAATAAATTTGTTTATATTTAATACTTCCTTGTTAAAGGAGTTCTTTTTATTTTTCTGTAACGATGTTTTGCATTGTTAATATTATATGTAATACCTACGGAAATATAGGAATAATAATCTTTATCACTTTTATTTTTTGTTCCGTCTATCTGGTCATTATCTGTCATCCTTCCGTTTGCTTCGGCAGTGATATTAAATGAAGGACTGATTGAATAGTATGCTCCGGCTCCCATTAAAAATACAAACTCAGGTACACCTGTGTCAACTATCCTGTCTTCTTTTTCAGGATCTTTGTAAGTAAGTCTTGAAGAGAATCTGAACTGACCGAAACCCATTTTTGCATACAGGAAAAAGCGGCCGTTATTGTCCGGAAGAAGAAGATTTACAAAGTTTAAGGTTGTATTAAATGTATATTCCAATACATCCGCCTCAAATTTTGATTTTGAGTTTTTTCCTTTGAGTTTTCCTTTTAAAAACTGGAGTTCCAGATTAAAAAGAGGATTAATTCGTCTTGAAATGATAATTCCGTAGCCTACCGAACTTTCTTTTTTCAGTTTATCGGAATAATCGTCATCATATAAACTGACATCTCCGAAAAATGAGGTTGCCCCCGTATTCAGATTAATTCCCCAGTTTTTTGTCCATTCAAATTTCTTCGGTTTTAACCTTTTGCTGTATTGTGCATTGGTTGTAGCGGGAAATGCAAAGATTATAAACAGAATAAGGAGAGCATAAGTGTTCATTGACATCATAATACTCTCTCTATTTATTCTTATTTTAATTTTATTTCCCATTATTGTAGAAAACATTACCTTGATTTGCAGAGAGTGCTGTTTCAATGTTTGTACCAAAAATTATATTTGTTTGATAATCAGTTTATTAAAGGTGGGATATTCCCGGAATTAAATTTTGGGAATAACTTATTAACATTGCAATTGTTAATAAGTCGCTGATTGCCAGTTGTATAAAGAATTTCAGCGATTTATGATTTCAGATATTCATATCCGTTATCGTAGAAATAAAAAAACCATACAGCTTATGATGTATGGTTTTTCGAATGTTTTTAAGGAAAATTTCTTTAACAGCCTCCGGAAGCGGTAGTTGTTCTTTTTTTACGCCTTATAACAGGTGTTTTCTTTTTGTTCTTTTTTGTTGCACTCGCGGAGGAATTTACCGGTTTGGCCATTTCCGAATAATTATAATCCGGTTTTCCGAGTATATAGCTTTTGTCTTCTTTTGATTTACTAAGGTCTGCTTTATGTTCCTTATAATAATCATATCCGCCCAATAAAACTTTAATATTGTCGAAACCGAGCTGGCGGAACCACATCCAAGGACCATTAGCCTGCAACCGGTCTTTGCCGTAAAGGACAACAGTCACACCCTTACTATATAATTCCTTTAAATGATCAAAATACTTATCGTCAGTAAGGTCATAAGCCGAAATATTTTCGGCACCCGGAATATGCCCCCTGCTGTAAGTGAAATTATCGCGCAAATCAACCAGTACGACATTACTGTTTACTTTACTCAAAACATCGGCAAGTTGCCAAGGATGAAAACAGGCCTCTTCGTCGTTAAGCATTTTTAAACTCTGTTCTAAACTCAGTTTATATTTAAAACGTGGTTGTTTTAGAGTAAAAAAACCTGCAATGATTATCATAACAAATAATATCACTACAACTAATGTTTTTTTCGGGTTTAAGTCGTGTACATGCATTGTTTTTCAATTTATTTTATAATACAATTACTTAACAACCACCTGACGGTGCTGCTTTTTTCTTTTTACGGTGTACGGTAACTTTGGCTTTCGTTGTTTTTGCTTCTATCTTAACACCTGTAAAATACATTTGTGCCCCTTTCCTGAATTCATATTGTTCGAAAGCTGTATAAGGAGCGTCATCAGGTGGCATTTTCGGATTAATAATTGTCTCAATCCAGCGGTTCAGACCTCCAGTCATCACGTATGTATCCTTATAGCCCATACGTCGTGTTAAAACCCAGGCTTCATCGGCTTTTATGTCATCGTCAGAATAAAAAACCACTTTCATTCCAGGAATTCCGAAATATTCCTGATTACTTTCAGACAGAATACTATCAAGCGGAATATTGATTGCATTTGTTAACGAAAATTTTTCAAACGAATTGACATCCCTGACATCAACCAATTCAAGTGATGGGTCTTTATCAATAATCATTTTCGCGACCTGATCAGTAGTAACATATCTTGTCGGCTGAATAATCTCGTACAGCAGATCCTCAGGTTTTGTTTGCTTGTACTCCGGTTTTTCCGGAAGGAAAAGAACTCCGGTAGCGAGTAACAACATAAGCAGCGTAAGAAATATATAATTTCTGTTCATCGTTATTAAAATTTATATTCTTTAATGTTTTTTCTGACTTTTTTCTCAATTATCATAGTAATCCAGAAGGATGCAAGCGCAATTACCGTAAAAGCAAAAGCGAACCAGCCGGCCGGTATTCCGGTAACATCTGTCAGAGTAACGTTGCCGATGAAACCGCTGTAATAGAAATCTTCAAACAGAGGAAACGCTTCGGAGAACAAGAAGATACCTATAAAAAGTCCGACAGTAAATAAAATACCGTCCAGTTTTCCGATAGCAATTGCGGTATAACTTGTTCCCGGGCAAAATCCTCCGAGAAGAAAACCGAATCCCATTATAACCGACCCCAGTATCATAGGAGCAAGGTAAGTGGGTAAAATAAAAATCTTATCCAGTTCTATCCATCCGAAATAGTCAAAGTATAGAAGTCCCGTCATAGCAACAATAACTGCCGTAAAAAAGACGCGGAGCACAACAAAGTTATATCCGTAAAAGACACCGGCAATGTTTCTTGAGGAAGAAAATCCTGATGCTTCAAGTAAAAAACCGAATGCGATACCAAGTAGTATTGCAATAACAAAATCCCATTCACCGGTAATTACTCCATTAGGAATTAAAGGTCCCATTTTTTTGTATTTTTAATTATTATTAAATCCATAATTTTTTAAACATCCAGGCAATTGCATATCCCGTACCGAAAAGCAAAAGCATAACAATTACCCCTCCGAGAGAGAAAGTCGCACTACCACTCAGTGCCGCACCACTTGAACACCCGCGTCCGAACTGGCTGCCGATACCAAACAGAATACCACCCAGCAAAGCAACTATCAATCTTGTTTTGCTTGTAATCTTCGGTGAGTGTTCTACCCTGAACTTTTTCACTCTGCCAAAGATAATTCCTGATAATAATCCACCGAAAAAGATACCGAGCGACTCAAATACCAGCCAGTTGTACATCGGTGAATGCCCGTCGCTGATAAAACGGCTGTAATACGGATTTTCCCTGGCTCCTTCAGGATAAATAGCATCTGCCGTAGTGACAACAGCGCTTTTAATTGCTCCACTGGCACCAAGTCCGCGTCCCGTAATGTAAACCGTAATGATAACGAGCAAACCTAAAAGCACACCTCCGAGATAGGGGTTGATGTAATGAGGTGTATTATGTAATTTCTCTTTTTTCATTATACAATCTTTTTAAGTATCAATATAAAAAACGTGTTATTTGCCCTGCCTCAACCATCACAAACCGAAAAACCAGACCTCCGAAAAGAATAAGGAACGGAGGCAGCCATTTCGGGACATGATAACCTCTTAGTTCAAATGCTTCAAGAACTATGGGGAATGCAAGGCCGAGAATAACTACAAATACCCAGAATGTTACTGTAAATTCACCGCCGAGAAAAAGTGAGGCCGCCTCTGTTTTTACGGCCGACCCTGCCAAAAATCCCATAAAAAGGTGAATTATCAGAAAAAGTTCGACTATGACCAGAATTAAATCAATACGTGTGAGAACTTTTCTTTCATTTTTATCTTTTGACAGCCATATAATAGTAGCTAATCCGGTTGATAGTCCCGAAGTCAGGAAAAGAGGCCCCAGTATGGATGAGTTCCACAACGGTCTGGCATTAAAAGCCGACAGCAGAATACCGGTATAAACACCGAGTATTACCGACAAAACCATCATCACCCAGGCAAAAGGCACTCTGTATTTAATAACCCAGGCCTCAAACTTGTTCAGAATATCCCATTTCCAGTCCCAGCCCGGAATCATCTCTTTCATATAACTTGCCACCCAAACAATAGACATAGGAGTTATGAGCATTAATGTCCACGCGCCCCACGACATTGGAGAGGTAAAGCGTATAGTAGTATAAAGCTGCCAAAAATAAAGCTTGTGTTTCAAATCCCAGAACAAGGCACCAAGTCCAATCACTAATGCAATGGGGGCAATAATAGTTGCCCATTTGACAGTTGTTTGCATCTGTTTTTCTTTTCCCTTTATAACATAGTATGCGGCAAAAAACAGAATTCCTGCTGCAAGACCGCCAAGATACAGGTAAAGGGGGATTTGCCAATGCCAAATATGTAAATATGGATCAATATTGGGAATATCGCGACCGCTGACAAATAATTCTTCTTTCATCTTATTACCGTTTTTACTGATTATGTAAGAAAATATAGTTGAGGTTCGGTACCTGCTTCAGGAGCCAATACCTTCCATTTTCTGTTTTTCAATGCCTTTGAAACATCACTGTTCGGATCATCCAAATCGCCGAAATGAAGGCAGTTTGTAGGACAAACATCAACACAAGCGGGATTTTGTCCTTTGTCAACACGATGTTTGCAAAACGTACATTTATCAACATACCCTTCGGGGTGAGGGTAACGTGCATCATACGGACAGGACTCAATACAAGCACCGCAACCGATACATTCATTATGAGTAACCAGTACAATTCCGCCTTCGGCAATATGGCTGGCACCCGTAGGACAACATCTTACACAAGGAGCATTGTCGCAATGATTACAACGCTCCGAGCGAAGCTCGATTTGCACATTTGGATAACTTCCGCTTACGTTTTCCACAATCCAGTCGCGACAATATCCGTGTGGTACATTGTTTTCAGTCTGGCAGGCGACAACACAGTCGCCGCATCCGACACACTTCTTTGTGTCTATAGCCATTGCGTATCTCATGCTTCAACCTCCTTCCTTGGATCTTCTTTTAAAAATGTTACAAAATTTCCTCTCATACCTGTACCGCCCATAATCGGGTCCATTGATATTTTGGTTACAAGTTCCGAATCGCTGGCACCGCGGCCAAATGCTCTCGTCAATTTTTTATTTATATGACCGAATCCATGAACGAGATAGACCGAATCCCAACGTATGCGTTCAGTTACCCGAACCTTTACCGGGAATGAAGAGATAATTCCATCCTGATTTTTCAGCCAGATATGCTGCCCGTTTTTTATCTCCCATAAATCTGCTACCTTGGGATTTATCCAAACACTGTTTTCGTTCATCAAATCCCACAAATTATGGTTGTTTGAAGTACGGCTAAATGTGTGCATAGGTGCACGTCCGTAATTGAGACGATAATAGCCCTCCTCAGGTTCGGGATGATGAGTATATTTGGGTAAAGGATCGAATCCTTCGGCATCCAGTTCAGTTGAGTAAAGTTCTATCTTTCCGGTGTTTGTATTAAATTCATAATCAGGAAGATACTCAAGAGGATAAAGGTCATCATATTCTCTTTTAAACTTCTTAACTCCGACGCGTTGCATCTCTTCCAACGATAACCCTATTTTCTTTAATTGCCAGTCGAGAACCTCCTCAATATTCTCCCAGGGAAAATACTCTTCAAGTCCGAGTCTTTTTCCCAATTCTTTGGCAATCCACCAGTTAGGCTTTGTGTCATATTTGGGTTCACTTGCCGGCATACGCAGTGCAAGAGCCGGTTCGCGGTGGGGTGATGTACGCAGATAGTCATATCTTTCAAGGTATGTGCATTCCGGCAGTACAACATCGGCATATCCTACAATATCCATAGGCATCGTATCAATAACCACGAGAAAATCAAGATTGGCAATTGCTTCCAGTGTTTTTTGCTGATCCGGCAATGACGCCATCAGGTTTGTTCCGTAAACAATCCATCCCCGGAGGTGGCAACTCAAAACGGGATTTGGAATTGTAGCATCGCAAATACCGGTTGAGAGAACCTCGTTAACCAGATTATACTTCCCTGGAGGATATGCATCTTTCCAGGAGCGTTTCGGTTTTGGGTAAGGCGGTGTCGGATATGACGGCAGATGAACTTTTTCCGGAAAGTAAAAACCTCCGCGACGACCCCAGGTTCCCAGAATAGCATTAAGAATAGCTATTGCCCGCGACCGCTGTGTGTCGTCACCATACCATGTAACGTGCCTTCCGGGATGTACTAATGTCCGTGGAGCGGCAGCCGCCATTTCGCGGGCAGTACGTCTGATTATATGAGGCTCTATGGTCGTAATGCCATAGGCCCATTCGGGTGTATTGTCCTTTACATGCTCTTTTAGTTCTTCAAATCCGAAAGTGTACTTCTCAACGTAATCTTTATCGTATAATTCTTCATTAATTATAACGTGTATCCAGGCGAGTAGCAATGCGATGTCGGTTGCAGGTTTTATAGGCAACCAATATTTTGAATGCGATGCAGCAGTTGACAGCCTCGGATCAACGGTGATAATAGTTGCGCCGTTATCAATTGCGTGCGACATCTCCTGAATTTGATTGTTATGCATATTTTCACCGATGTGCGAACCTATCAATACAAGACATTTTGTGTCGCGAATATCAGTCCGCTCCGGCGACATAACATCTTCGCCGTATGTGGCTGTAAAAGCAACTTCCCTCGGACCCCGGCATTGAGCAAAAGATGGTGCGGTAATGTTCGGTGAACCGTAAGCTTTAACAAGGTGACTTATCATTTTGCCTCCCGTACCGTGTGAAAACAATGCAAGACACTCAGGTCCGTGTTCCTTGCGAAGTTTATCCATTTTTTCGGCTACAAGATCCAATGCCTCCTCCCAGGATGCCTCTCTGAAGTATGGTGTCCCGCCCGGATTTTTTTCCCTGATCAAAGGGGTCTTCAGCCGGTCTTCATCGTTATACATTCCCACTCCTCCGGTACCTCTCGGGCATAAACGACCGTTTGAGTGCGGATCGTCCTTATTGCCGATAATTTTTCTTATTTTTCCATTTGAATCCACATAGGTCCATCCCGCACATTTCCAAAAGCATACTTCGCAATAGGTCGGATATGGCGTTAGCTCGGTATCGCTAACAGGTGTATTTTCAACTTCTGCAAACGCTTTGCCTACACCATTCCAGTTTAGAACGCTTAAGCCGAGTGCAGCAGCTCCGGTACCTGCTGTGGAGATTTTAATGAAATCCCGTCTTGTTGTCATTTATATTAATTTTAATATGAAATAAGCTACATAAGTAAATAAGTGAACGCAAACTTAAATACTTTTTTTTGAAAATAATACTATTTAGATGAGTTTTTAAATAGCACTAATATGCACATAATCAGATATATAAATCCATTTTACATATAATAATCATCAAAAAATACAATGTAAATTACAGGTTTACAGATATATATAATTTTTATTTAGACAAAATATAAATTAACCGGTTAAATATGATATTTGTTAGTTTTTATTGACAGAAATTGTTTGTTGCCAGGTAAAATTCAAACCTATGTGTAATCTATTCTGAAATTCCAAAATGATTTGTACTTTTGACGCTCACAGAAAAACGGAATTGCAGAAAAAAAATAAAATATCACGAAAGGATTTTCTCAGGCTTGTATGGGTAGCTGTTGCCGCTCCTTTTGTTTTTGTTTGGGGGATGTCGGTTAAAAGATTCCGGGAGACTAAGGAAACCTCCGAACTAAGAATCAACAGTAATATTCCCGACGGGATTTCATTTTTTGATGAGGTAATAATTTCGAAAAAGGATGGAGTTATAAAAGCTTTTTCGGCTCATTGCACACACCTCGGCTGTCTGATAAATGAGACGCAGGACGGACTACCGGTGTGTCCTTGTCATGGTTCAAGGTTTGATACCGACGGGAGACCGGTAGCAGGTCCTGCTGTTGAAAAACTCAGGCAATTAAGCTTTATTCGGGAGAAAGAGGAAATTGTAGTTGCAATAAATGGCAAATAACAAATATAAAATAAAGACCTTTATTTACGACACCTACGGTGCCATCGCAATTGCCGCATTTATAATTTGTGCTGTAAGCGGGATTTTTCTTGCCATTCCTTATGATGTTACCGCTCCTTATGAATCGTTGGGAGCAATGCTGATATTAAACCCGTTCGCTGTTTTTTTTCGAAATGCCCACTACTGGAGTGCTCAATTGTTTCTGATATTTACAATTCTGCATATATGGAACCATTTAAAACAATCGGGTGAGAGGAATGTCAGACACGGAGTCTGGCTCCGGTTGACTATTTCGGTTTTGGTACTGTTTTTTGTTATGATAACGGGTTTTATCCTGAAAGCTGATGCAGACGCCCTGCAGGCGAGACTCATAATGGAGAATCTTATTAAAAAAATTCCCTTGTTTGGCGATTTGCTTGCTTTTTCGTTGCTCGGAACGGGAAAAAGTCTTCAGCTTATTTACGTTCATCATATAGCAACAGCTACTATCTTTTTAATAGTTGTCATAATCGAACATTCAAGAACTATCTATGGACGTGGAAAAACCTTTTTATACACATTGCTTTTTGTAACCGTACTGAGCTTTTTCTTTCAGGCACCCCTGCACGATAATATCAGCGGAGTAATGAAAGGCCCATGGTATTTTGTAGGTTTACAGGAGATTCTTCATTGGTTAAGTTCTCCCGGTTTGTCATTGATAATTATTTCCGGGCTTGTATTAATTCTATATCTGATTCCGGTTTTGGAAGAAAGGAAGTCACTTATATTAAAGAAAATCATTCTTTATACATTCTATTTATATATAATTTTGACGATTACAGGATTCTTTTTCAGAGGTGAAAACTGGGAATTCCGGACTCCCTGGGACGGAGAAGGAGCAGATTATTTTGAAAATGTTTTCAGACCTGAGCCGGTTCACTTCGGGCAGGCAATTGATATTCCGGACGGCGGTGTACCGACCGTCAACGGAAGGAAAGAGAGTTGTATGATTTGTCATAAAAATGTTGCAGGATTCTCGCCGGCACATAATCCAAAGGCAATCGGCTGTGTTTCGTGCCATGGGGGTAATTCTTTTTCATCCGATAAGGAGAGTGCCCACAGGAATATGATTGTGATACCCGGAAATCTTGCCGATGCCGGAAGAAGTTGCGGTACAACAAAATGTCATCCTGTTATTACCGGACGGGTCGAAAGCACACTGATGAATACACTTGGCGGAATGATAACTGTTGACCGCTTTGTTTTCGGTGAAACGGACTCCCTCTCAATCCCGAATGATGTCCGCCATCTCGGAAATTCTGCTGCTGACGAACATCTGCGAAATTTATGTGTGATTTGTCATCTGGGAAATCCAAAAAACGAAACCGGCCCCGTTACAGAGCTTTCGCGAGGCGGCGGATGCAATGCCTGTCATCTGAATTACAATGAGAAGGCTTTACTGTCGCATTCTATCTATCACAATGATAAAGGTAAAAATGTCGCAAATCAGCAGGTTCATCCTTCACTGACTTTGCATGTCACAAATAATCATTGCTTTGGATGCCACAGCAGGTCGGGACGCATATCAACGAATTATGAAGGGTGGCACGAAACGCAATTATCGGCAAAGGATATTTCCGATAGTTCCGGCTTCCGGGTATTGGAAGATGAAAGAGTTTTTAAGAAAGCCGGCGAAGACGTACACCATAAGGCAGGGCTTGACTGCATTGACTGCCACAATTCTTATGAGGTTATGGGTGACGGTAAACTGTATGCTCACGAAGAGCAACAGGTGAAAATAAGATGTGAAGATTGCCATTTTAAGAAGATACCTGAAACCATGTCGTACGAAAGTCTGGATTATGAGTCGAAAAAGATTGTTAATCTGAAAGGCTGGAATAACAATGACAGGAAATTTATAAAAGGAAAGGTATCGGGGATAGCCCTGATAAATACCATTGTTCAAGGTGATTCCGCTTATATGATTGGAAAAAATTCCGGAAAGGTGTACAGGCTTATTTCTCCATCGGAAAGTTGCACACGTAACGTGGCACACAAAGATGTAAGCTGCAGTGCCTGCCATACGGCCTGGGCACCGCGTTGTATAGGATGCCATAATGTTTATGAACCTGAAACCGAAGGATATGATATGTTTACGAACAGATTTAAGAAGGGAACCTGGGTTGAATATACAGGTGAATATCTTGCAATGCAGCCGACACTCGGAGTTTTTGACAATAAGACCGGTAAAAGCGTAAAACCCGCTGTTCCGGGAATGATAATGACGATTGACAGAGGCAGTTATGAAAACCGGGAAGAAGGAGAATCTCTCCTGTTTCATCGCCTTTTTGCCCCTGCCGAACCGCACACAACAGTGAAAAAGGGTAGAAACTGTAAATCTTGCCACAACAACCCTGTTGCTATCGGCTACGGTGAAGGAGAGTTGACCTATGAAATAAAGAACGGTAAAGGACACTGGAAATTTATTTCAAAATATTCGTTAAATGATAATGACGGATTGCCGGAAGATGCCTGGATTCCCTTCGGGTTTTCAGATACGGATTACTATAATGACATCTTTTCTCATTCAACCCGTGACAATTTTCGCCCCTTTTCTCCTGAGGAGCAGAAAAAAATATTAACTGCCGGAGCCTGCCTGAGTTGTCATAATGAGGAATCAAAAGTAATGAAGGAAAGTTTGAAGGTTGATTTTAAGGAGTATTTAAACAAAATTACGGATGAGTGTGTTTTGCCTGAGTTTGTGGAATAAATTAAAATTGAACACAGATTATTATAAATCTACATAATTAAAGGTCATAAATAATCAGAATAATCTGTGTTCAAAAAGCATTGATTTTTTCGTAAATTGTATCTCATTGCAATCTATTGTATATCAGCTGCTCTATAAAATAGTTTCATTTTTTCTCTCCAAAAAATTTGGCAGTTCCGAAAATCTTTGTAATTTGGCTAATTGGTAGAGTTTCGTTTTTATGAAAAATAACTCTTTTTTACGGACGTTTTTGTCTGCAACAGCCCTGATTGTTATTGTGTTTTTTTCTTCTTGCAATAAAGAAAATGCGAAGGAAAAGATGACAACTCCGGATACTATTGCGGTTAAGAAACATAGTCGTGTTGTGCTGGAGAGGATATTGCGCAGAAATGAACTCGTTGCCACAACCGACTACAACTCGACAAACTATTTTATCTATCGCGGTGAGCCTATGGGTTACCAGTATGAACTGTTGAAATCTTTCGCTGATTATCTCGGTGTGAAACTTAACATCAAAATCATAAACAGTCTTGATGAGAGTTTTGAATGTCTGAATCAGGGAAGATGCGATTTGATTGCTCTCGGGCTGACAATTACCAAAGACAGAAAAGATATTGTTGAATTTACCGATCCGTTAACTCAAACCAGACAGGTATTGGTTCAGCGAAAACCTGAAAACTGGCGAAAAATGAAAACCTGGGATGAGATTGAAAAACATCTTATCCGCGATCCGATTAATCTTGCCGGTGAAACAATTTATATTCAAAAAAATTCGACTTACCGTTTCAGACTAAAAAATTTGTCGGATGAGATAGGTGCCGACATTCAGGTTATTGAGGATGAAAATGCATCAGTAGAAGACCTGATATCAATGGTTGCCGAAGGTAAGATTGATTACACGGTTTGTGATGAGCACATTGCATTGGTCAATCAAAAATATTATCCCGATATTGACACGAAAACGGCAATAAGCTTTTCGCAAAATATTGCCTGGGCGGTAAAACCGGGTGCCGACGGACTTCGCGACACTATAAACAGTTGGCTGTCATCTTTTAAAAAGACAAAAACCTATGCTTATCTTTACAATAAATATTTTAAAAACACACGAACCGTCAATTTTGCACGTAGTGAATACTACCTTGACAAACAGAGGGGCGGAAAGATATCACCCTACGACGAAATCATAAAAAAATACAGCAGTAAGATAGGCTGGGACTGGCGGTTGCTGGCATCACTGATATATCAGGAGTCACGCTTTTCTCCAAAGGCCGAATCGTGGGTGGGAGCCTACGGACTTATGCAATTGATGCCGTTCGTTGCAGAGAAATACGGAGTTGACAGTACATCGTCCCCCGAGCAACAAATTGCCGCGGGAGTAAAATTCATTAAATTACTTGACCGGCAGTTTGAGGAAATTATACCCGACAAAGAGGAGAGAATAAAATTTGTTCTGGCTGCCTATAACGCAGGCATAGCACACGTTTACGATGCACGCCGTCTTGCTGAAAAGTATAACAAAAATCCGGATATTTGGAGCAATAATGTGGATTATTATCTTCTGAATAAATCAAAACCGGAGTTTTACAGGGATTCCGTAGTAAAATACGGTTATTGCCGCGGTTCGGAACCGTATAATTTCGTGAATGATATAATTGACAGGTATAAACAGTATAAAAATGCGAACATAAACTGATTCATTTGATTATTTGTGACTATCCCCACAATTTCTCAATAGCCATTTCAATAATTTCATCATGGTCGAAAGCCAGTTCCGGCAAATCGTCAACAGGAAACCATCTTGCATCCCGGGCATCGTCACCTCCTTTGACTTTTGAATTATCTTTACCGGCAATACCGTAAAATGTTACGGAAACCGTTCGGCCACGCGGGTCGCGCCCCACTTCACTGAAAGCATGCAGTTGTTTCAGTTCTATTCCCGACAGTCCTGTCTCCTCTTTAAGCTCACGATTAACTGCCTGCTCCAATGTTTCGTCCATTTCGACAAAACCTCCGGGCAAAGCCCACATTCCCTCAAAAGGATAACGGTCACGCTGAATCAGAAGCACTTCCGTTTTATCACAATTGTTTCTGAAAACAACAGCATCAACAGTTAATGCCGGTCTCGGATATTCATAAGTATAGCTCATATTTTAAAATTATAAATAATTTGGATAAAGGTATCCAAACAACTTTCAACCATCCTACGGTCAGACTTCGACTATGCTCAGTCTGACTGTTCAGCTAATTTTCAGGACTTGTTTTACTAAAATTTCAATCCTGAAAAACCGGCAAATTTTTTAAGGCACTACAAAGGGGAGATTTAGACGGAAATATCCTTTTTTTGCCAAACCTGACAGGTCTTGAAGACCTGTTAGATTTTGGGTTTGTCATCTAACCTCACTTCCATTCATAACATCCTCGGTAGGAGCAACGAAACAAAGTTTTCCGTTGCCGTCTTCCGCCATCAGTATCATACCTTCCGATTCAATTCCGCGCAACTTCCTTGGTTCTAAATTTACAAGGATACTTACCTTTTGTCCGATGATATTTTCCGGATTGTAAAATTCCGCTATTCCCGAAACCACAGTTCTTTTGTCTATTCCCGTATCAATTTTAAGTTTAAGCAGTTTCTTTGTTTTCGGGACTTTTTCAGCCTCAATTATCGTCCCGACCCTGATATCCAGTTTTGCAAAATCATCAAACTCAATACTCTCTTTAGCAGGATTTACCGTTACATTATTCTCCTCATTGGCCTTTTTTGTTGCAAGCAGCTTTTCAATCTGAGCATCAATTGCTTTATCTTCAATCTTTTCAAAGAGATAAGCCGGCTTATTCAATATATCTCCCGGTTTCAATAATCCCGGGTTTCCGGCATCATTCCATTTCAACCCTGACAGGTTAAGCATTTCTGCAAGTTTTTTCGCAGTAAAAGGTAAAAAAGGTTCCGATAAAACGGAAAGGTTGGCACATATTTGTAACGAAACATTCATAATGGTTCTGACACGTGCTTCATCGGTTTTAAATATTTTCCAGGGTTCCGAATCTGTAAGATATTTGTTTCCGAGCCTTGCAAGGTTCATCATTTCATTCAGAGCCTCCCTGAACCTGAATTTGTCAAGGCTTTCGCCAATTCTTACAGGAAATTCTTTTAATTCGTCAAAAACAGCTTTATCTTCATCTGTCAGCAGATCCGTTTCAGGTACTTTCCCTTCGAAATATTTTTGTGTAAGGACTAATGTTCTGTTAACAAAATTACCGAATACAGCGAGCAACTCATTGTTGTTTCTTGCCTGAAAATCTTTCCAAGTAAAATCATTATCCTTTGTTTCGGGAGCGTTGGCAGTGAGGACATACCTCAGAACATCCTCTTTGCCGGGGAAATCTTCAAGATACTCGTGCAGCCACACAGCCCAGTTCCTTGAGGTGGAGATTTTGTCATTTTCAAGATTCATAAACTCAAAAGCAGGTACATTTTCGGGAAGAATGTACGATCCTTCCTGTTTCAGCATTGAGGGGAAGATTATACAGTGGAACACAATGTTATCTTTACCGATAAAATGCAGAAGTCTTGTTTCTTCATCTTTCCAGTACGGTTCCCAGTCTTTTCCCGTTTTTTCCGACCACTCTTTTGTTGCCGAGATGTAACCGATTGGAGCATCGAACCAAACATAAAGCACCTTTCCTTCGGCACCGGGCAAAGGGACTTTCACACCCCAGTCAAGGTCACGGGTGACGGCACGAGGTTGCAATCCCTGGTCAATCCACGATTTACACTGTCCGTAAACATTTGTTTTCCAGTCATCTTTATGGCCTTCGATTATCCACTCCCTGAGCCAGGGTTCATATTTATCGAGCGGAAGATACCAGTGTTTCGTCTCTTTCCTCACGGGTTTGTTTCCACTCAAAACCGACACCGGATTAATCAAATCCAGCGGACTAAGTGAAGTGCCGCAGTTTTCACACTGGTCGCCGTAGGCTTTCTCGTATCCGCAATGAGGGCAGGTTCCGGTAATATATCTGTCGGCCAGAAAATGTTTGGTCTCCTCATCATAATACTGCATTGATGTTTTTTCGATAAATTCACCCTTTTCATAAAGCGTTTTGAAAAAGCCGGATGCAGTTTCGTGATGTATCTTATTGGAAGTACGGGAATAGATGTCGAATGAAATACCGAATTTCTTAAACGACTCTTTTATTACCGAATGGTATTTATCAACAATATCCTGTGGTGTGACGCCCTGTTGGCGAGCTTTGATTGTGATGGGGACACCATGCTCGTCGGAGCCTCCTATAAATATCACATCCTCTCCTTTTAAACGCAGATATCTTGCATAGATATCGGCAGGAACGTAAACACCGGCAAGGTGTCCTATATGTATTGGCCCGTTGGCATACGGCAAAGCCGATGTTATTGTATGACGCTTGAATTTTCCGTAACTACCCATTTTCCCTGAATTTTTATTACAAAAGCAGGCACAAAGATATTACTTTAAGACGAATGTTAGTATGTGCATTACGAAAAATGACATATCTTTGCTATTATTTTGAATAATTGTTTAAATTTGTGCAAATAACTATTATACAGAAAAAAAACAGATAAAATGAATCAAACGATAGATAAAATTCGGAAACTCGAAAGTATTATTTCAATTAATGATACTGATGACAAAGTTCTTGAATCAACGATTAATAAAATATTACAAAGAGAAATTGACAAACTTCAATCAAATCTTAACGAATTGAATAGTCAAATAAAGAAGTTTGAACAACAATACCATATGGATACCGGAAGATTTGAGTCTCTTTTTAATGCAGGATCACTTGGTGATAACATTGACTTTATTGACTGGGCTTCAACAATAAAAATGAAAGAGAAGGTAACGAATTATATTTCTATGCTACAAGATTAAATATGAATACCAGAATAGAAGAGTATTTTATTAAAATAGAATTACTTCTAATAGAAAGGCCAATATTTAAGGAGTATAAAATTATTAAAAAAGTGGTATTATACTCAGAGGGCTTAATTCGTATTAGAATAGTATTACTGAATGATGATATTCTTGAGCTTTTTCAATTTGTAGAAATAGTGGAAGATAAACTTTTATCAAAAAAATATAGTTATCACTGGCAAAAGAAAACCGGTGAGTTGATAAAAAGATGGGATAGTGCACCACATTATAAAGATTTGGATAACTTTCCGCATCATATTCATAACAAAGATAATGCGGTAGTCTCAAATCCGATAATCCCGAATATTTTAATGATATTAGATACAATAGAAAGTGAAATTAACTTTTATGATAACACCTTCATATCTGAAAAAGGGCAATAAGGTAGCCATAGTAGCACCGGCCGGAAAGATTGATAAACAGAAAGTTGACAATGCCGTTAAGGGATTTGAAAAGTGGGGTTTAATACCTGTTGTAGGGGAAAACGTATTTAAAACTTCCGGACAATATGCTGCCACCGACAGACAAAGGCTTGCCGATTTTCAAAAAATGCTGGATGATGACAGTATCCGTGCAATTATCTGTGCAAGAGGAGGATATGGTTCGGTAAGAATTATTGACAGATTGGATTTTACGAAGTTTGTAAAGAATCCGAAATGGATAGTGGGCTTTAGCGATATTACGGTTTTTCATTCCCATATTCATTCGAATTTCGGGATTGAGACAATCCACGGAACTATGGCCGGAGGATTCGATGCCGAAGGAAAACCTGCGCTTTCGACCGAATCACTAAGAATAGCACTTTTCGGCGAAAAACTGTTTTATGACCTGAAACCTCATCCTCTTTCAAAAAAAGGTAAGGCCAAAGGGTTTCTGACCGGTGGAAATCTTGCCATACTCACAAGTTTGATTGGAAGTAAGTCGGATATTGATACAAAAGGCAAAATACTTTTCATTGAGGATGTGGGAGAATATCTTTACCGTCTCGACAGAATGATGTGGACAATGAAAAGGGCAGGTAAACTTGACAACCTCGCCGGACTTATTGTCGGCGGAATGACCGATATGAAAGATAGTGATACGCCGTTTGGGAAAACAGCATATGAAATTGTTAAGGAAGCAGTTAAAGGCCGCAGATATCCTGTATGTTTCGGGTTTCCGGCAGGTCATCAGGACGACAACAGCTCACTGATTCTGGGCAGGGAAGTAGAAATGAAAGTTGACGGGAGCGGTGTGAGAATTTGGTGAACTGACAAATGAACTTAC
>CAYOZZ010000178.1:0-11551 GCA_964408535.1 uncultured Bacteroidales bacterium
ATAAGGCGGGTTAAAAAACAAACCTGTAAACCAGTTTCACGGCGGCATCAGTTGTGTGTGGTTTAAAATAATCAACCTGCTTTATTTGTTTTTCGTATCCTATGTTGTAAACAAAGTAAAAATCGGAACCCACTTTCGGTATCCAGTGTAGTCTTATATTGTATAACATAATCTGATCCAGGTCATTGTATTGGGTAAACAGTGAGAAATTCAGTTTTGTTGTAAATGCATAATTCATATAGAATGCTATTTCGTTTGTAGTTATGTCTCCGTCGGGAAGATTGACGAGGTTAAGTGTATAGCTGCCGTTGAAGTTAAGATGTTTATCCACATTAAGTCCGAGTTCACTTTCGAATGTTTTTATTTTGCCTGTATAAAAATCGCCCCAGTTATAAAACAACGCAATCCACACTCTGCGTGCCTGGTAAGTTTCAAATTGCAGTTCATATTTGTACATCCAGTATTTTCCTTTGGGAATATAAATCGAATCCGTCAGGTCGAATGGCTCATCAATCCGGTCATAATTCTGTATCAGATTGATTTCGAACCTCTCACCCGAATTAAATATGGCCCCGAGAGGCCGTGTTTCGTTGTAAAAACTTTCAAGTTCCCCGGTCGAATGAGTATTGTAAAGTACAAATCCCCAGGGTTTGAACAGAAGTTTTTTTACACCGTATTTTGTCAATATTCGTGGTGATATTCTGAAATGCCAGGTATATGAGTCGTAATTTGTTCTGCGTATATATCCGAGTTCGGGATTAAAATCTTTTTGCATACTCCCGACTGCCATAAAATTGTCAATCAAGTCATTCGGGTAATCAACGGAAATGCGATAAGTAAGGGCATTTTTTTGTGTTGAAAAATTTTCGGTACTGGTTGTAATTTTGCCTTCAACAACAAGATTTTTATTTCCGAATATTGAGGATGTCTGATAGACGGCATCAATCCCGAAAACCTGGTTTGATGTCGTATTATTTACTTTGTTGGTAAAAATACCGCCGATGTATGATTGCTTACCGATATCACGTTTATACCTGAGGACAGTGTTGTTTGTGGATGAAACGGTATCGGCTTTTCCCTCCTGGATATTGAGGAATCCGATGTTGTTTCTTCCTATCTTTCCAAAAAGCCTTGCACCTGCAATGATTGGAACCTGCTCGTGATTTTCAACACCTATCTGCCTTGAATAAAAGGCGTTGTTTCTGTCGCCGAGATAAAAACTGTAAAGATCGTATCCTTCGAGAAAGAACTGCCGTTTTTCGGGATAGAATATGCCGAATCTGGAAAGATTTACCGGTATTCTGTCGGATTCTACCTGTGCAAAGTCAGTAAAGCTTGTGAGGTTAAGTTTTAATGTCGGTGAAAGGCTCACATTAAGATCGGCTCCAAGTTTAACGGGAAATGTATTACCAACCTCATATTCGTATCCCCATCCGGCGAGAGCATAAGGTTTAAACTCAAATTTTTTGGCATAAGCCACATTTTTTATTCCGGCTAATCTTCCGGCGTTAGTTACGGCATAGATGGAGTAATCACGTGACCAGCCCTGCCACAACGACTGTTCGTTTTTGGAAACAATATCTCTTTCGAAATTTATTGCCCAATTTAATATACTGTCCTTTTTAAATTGCAGAGTGCTAAACGGAATGTAAATCTCAGCAAACCAGCCCTTGTCGGTAATTGTTGTTTTTGCATCCCAAACACCATTCCAGTCTTCGTTACCGTCTTCGCCGCCGTAAACCTGAATATCTGCCCTTGCTCCGTTGGGGTTGATAACAAAGAGATAGCCGGTGCGGTTATCATCAAAGGGGCTGATAACGGTTTGGAAATTGTCATCCGACCTGTAATCAAAATCGCGGTTCATATTTTTGGCAACGATTTTTGAAGCATCTTTCTGGTAACACCAAATTCCGAGGTAAAGAGTATTGTTATCATAAGCCACTGCCACTTCAGTATGCTCGCTGACCGGTTCACCGTAATTTAAATCACGTTGTGTGAAGTTGCTGATATGCTGTGCCTTTTGCCAGAATTCCTCGGAAAGGTTTCCGTCGAATTTCATCTTCTCAGATATTCTATATGCCCGGAGTGTGTCAGGTGTTGAGTGTTGTGCAAACAGAAATATATGAGACCAAACAAAAACCAATGCAAGCAATATTCTCATACCAAAGTCAGCTTTTCATTATGACAAAAACTCTATACGATAAGCATCAGTGCTTATCATACAGATAAACTATTTCAACACACTTATCAATCAGACATTAGGACAACCCTCAGCTTTAAGGCTTCCGAGTGCCCAGTTTATCATACTTTCAAAGGTTGTGAGGTCAATCTGATGACCAAGCCACTCGCAGGTAATTATGCGGTGTTGAAATCCTTTTTCTTCGTACTTTTTAAGTTCTTTGATTGTCTCTTCAGGACTTACAGTATCATCTTCGGCACCGAGGACAACAAACCTGTACGGACATTTTGACTCCGTTACTTCCGGCATAACAGAATAGAACACCTGCTCCTTATAATTCATTGCCGGATTGAAAAGCAGGCAGGGAACTCCAAGGTCGGCTGAAAGAAGGAAGCCAAGATATCCTCCGAGTGACGAACCGATTATAAACTGTACATTATTGTGCAGTGCCGCATCTTTAAGCGTTTCATAAACACCGAGTTTCTCCCTGTAATTCAGGTGTAGTGCAACCGGGTCAAGTCCCAGTTTTTTCATAATATCAAGCTTGTCGGGTTTCGGGAAACTGTCTAATCCGTGTATATATAATGTTTTCATCTGTTTGTAATTTTTCGCAAAGTTACGAAATATTCGTGAGTTTTTGAATGGAACAAAGCCTGAATTTTAAATTTGGAATGAATCTAATTCTATTCACTGATAAAAAATGTATCTTTGTTTGCATAAATCACCGTTAACCGGAATATATAAAATGAAAATCTGGCATCAATATCCGTTTGTGCGTCTGTTGGTTCCGTTTATTGCCGGAATTGCCGTTGCAATTATTTCAGGAATGCCTGTCACTGTTCCGTTATGGTTGTTTGCCGGACTGATAATTCTGTTTACAGTCATAGTGTTTGTGAAACCGTTGCGGATTCCGTATAAATTGAGATGGATACTCGGTTTGTCACTGAATTTTATTTTGTTTGTTACCGGATATCAGCTTACGTATCTGAATACACCTTTGTTTGATAAGAATAATGTTTCAAATTTTACTTCCGGCTTTGATGAGTTTATTGTAAGGATAGATGAGCCTGTTGTTGAAAAGGCAAACTCATTTAAGGTTATTGCAAGGGTTTTGTCGGTTAAAGATTCAACCGGCTGGGAGAGGGCAGGAGGGAAGGTTATCCTGTATTTTGAAAAAGACGGTAGAGTGGGGGATATTAAATACGGCGATGTGCTTATTTTAAATTCCACACTTCAAAGAGTTGAACCACCTCATAATCCTGAAGAGTTTGATTATTCGGGATATCTGAAAAACAGAGGGATTTATGACAGGGGATTTGTCGGTTCAGATAGCTGGAAATTGCTTTCCCGGAATAACGGAAATAGTGTTAAGGCCTTCGGAACCGGTATAAGGTCGAAGTTTATGGATATTTTGAGGCAAAATAATGTTTCGGGGAAAGAGTTTGCCGTGGCATCAGCAATTTTGCTTGGTTATGATGATTATCTTGATGTGGAGCAGAAGCAGGCTTTTGCCGGTGCCGGTGCTATGCATATTCTTTGTGTTTCGGGGTTGCATGTCGGGATTATCTATCTGGTACTTAATTTTATGTTAAGTTTTTTAAACAAAAAAAGAATCACAAGAGTCATTAAAGTCGTCCTGTTGTTGTTTTTGATTTGGTTTTATGCGCTGATAACCGGTTTTTCGCCGTCAGTGTCAAGAGCCGCAACGATGTTCTCATTTATTATTGTAGGCATTTCAATGAGGCAAAGACCCGACATATATAATATTCTTGCGGCATCTGCTTTTGTTTTGCTTGTAATCAATCCCTATCTTATAACGGAAGTCGGTTTTCAACTGTCGTATATTGCGGTAACAGGTATTGTTTGGATTTACCGTCCGCTGTATAACCTTTTTATTCCCGATAACAGGATACTTCGTTTTATATGGAGAATAACGGTCGTATCGTTTGCCGCCACATTTATTACTTTTCCGTTGAGTCTCTTTTATTTTCACCGGTTTCCTTTTTTGTTTCTTGTTACAAACCTGATTGCAATTCCATTTGCAACTTTGATAATATATACCGGAATGTTGGTGCTGATAACTTCATTTATACCTGTTATTTCCGGATTTTTCGGGGTAGTATTATCCCTTTTGCTTAAAGTATTGAATTCGTCGGTTGAATTTATCGAAACTCTGCCTTTTTCAACCTGCAACGGTGTGTTTTTAACAACAACGGAATTACTGCTTATTTTCGGGCTGACCATTTCATTATCGGTTATTCTAATTAACCGCAGAAAGTATTATGTATTTGTCTTCCTGACGTTTGCACTGCTACTGCTGAGTTCGTTTACTTTTAGAAAATTTGAAAGTCTTAGCCGTAAAAATATTATCGTTTACGATATTCCCCAAATAACTGCAATAGAGTTTAAAGATGGTAAAATGGCAATGCTTGTTGCCGATTCCGTATTACTTGCAAACGAAAGTAAACTGGAATATCATATAGGGAATAATTTATGGAAAAACGGCATTACTGAATTAAAGAAAATTGATATCAGAAGCGATTTTAACGATATGAAATTGTTGAAAAGGAATAATTTTCTGCAATTTTACGATAAACGGCTGTTTGTTATTGATAGAAATAGAGTTTTGTTTGCTTCCGGGAAGGATAAAATCAGGGTTGATTATTTGATTTTATGTCAAAGTGCCGGAATAACGATTGCGGATTTGATATCAAGTGTGGATTTTGGAAAACTGATATTCGACTCCTCAAATTCTCCATGGAAAGTTGAAAAATGGAAAGAAGAGTGTGAGGAAGCAGGAATTGATTATTATAGTGTTGAGGAGACCGGGGCATTTATTGTTTCGTTTTGATAAGGAAAAAGTATTTGGTTTTTACTGATTGTTTTGTGGAAATTAATTGTTATTCAATAATTTAATACAAGAATAGAATAATAATGTAAAAACTTTATAAAAAATGCTTGCTTAATAAAAAACTTTATTTACTTTTGCACTCCGTTTTTACGGGAAGTTCTGTTAAAAAAGATTGGTCACGTAGTTCAGTTGGTTAGAATGCCGGCCTGTCACGCCGGAGGTCGCGAGTTCGAGTCTCGTCGTGACCGCTTACAAGGCTCTCGTATTTTGAGAGCCTTTTTTTTTGAGTGGAATTTATATTTAATCTATTAAACCTTACCTAAGATGAAAAAACTATTTGTATTGTTATCCATTCTGGTTTTTACGGCTTCCGTATCTTTTTCGCAAATAGAACCTGACACAACAAAAACATCAGCTCCTCCTGCGAAGCAAGAGAAACAGGAGAAACCGAAAAAACAAAACCGGAGTAACGGTAATAAAGTCTATTTTGGAGGAAGCGTCGGCTTTATGTTTGGAAATTACACCCGTATTTCTCTATATCCTTTACTTGGATATAAGTTTACACCAAAGCTTTCAGGCGGACTAAAGGTCTATTATGAGTATATAAAAGATAAGAGGTATGCAAGTACTTTTGAATCTTCGAGCTATGGTGCCGGGCTGTTTGCGAGATATAGAATAATCCCTCAGTTGTATGTTCATGCTGAGTATGCCCGGATAAATTATGATATTTGGGATTATAACCTGCAGGACGCGAGCCGTATATGGGTTCCTTTTCTGTATCTTGGTGCCGGATTCAGTCAGCGGATGGGAGGAAATGCCTGGCTTAATGCGCAAATCCTGTTTGATGTGCTGCAAGACCCGAATTCACCTTACGGGAACTGGGAGCCTATATACAGTATTGGTGTTGGAGTAGGATTTTAGCAATACTTTTTTATTCTAAGGGAAAGTTAGTAAAAGCTATATCCAAGCGTTGTGGATATATTCATATCTGTATTTGATGAAGTTGCCGTTGGCGGTTTGTTATCGAAGTTATAATCGAATGAGACACTGATATCCAGATTTGAAACAATTTCTGTAGATGCCTTTAGCTCGTAAGATAACCTCCATCTTCCTTTAACGGTAAAACTCGGATAAATCATAAGTGATGATGTAATACTTACCTTGGGAATGCTGATTATGAACAGTTTGTAGTATGCCGAAAACACTCCTTCGGCATTTACCGTGTTTGCTGTAGAGTCGGCAGACCTTTCCTGGTTTACCGACATTCCGAGAGAACTTAACAGTTGATTTGATTTAGTATGTATAAGTTCGTTGCCATATCCCAGAATCCCCTGGATACGGAGGTCAAGTCCCAGTTCTGTATTTTGCTGGAAGCTGGTCATTCCGATTACGAACCATCTCTTTTTCAAATATCTTAAACCGGTAAGGTCAATATTATCTTTTCTGCTGACCTGAATACCAGATTCTCCTGAGATAAGAGCGCTTCCGCCGAGCTTTAAAAGATAATCTCTCTGCCGGTATTCAAGCAATCCGTTAAAACTACCCTGAGAAATTTTAGTTGACTTTGTATAATTATACCCGAAGTTGGCATTGCCGCTAAACCTGCGCCAGAATTTATTTTTTATTTGGTTCATCTCCACAATACTGGAAATATACTTGAGTGTTCTCCCGTTTATAACTACAATGTTAACTGTTGTGCTAATAAACGAAGTATCAATGGACCCGAAAATCCTGCTTTTATCATCCAGAATTATCTCAAAAGTTTTTCCTGAGTAAATAGTGGCTAATTTATCATACTTTACATGAATAGTACTCATCGCACTGGTTTTAACCGTAAAGTATCCATACTGAAAACTCCTTAACTCACATGTAACCTTGTCTCCGTTAAGGAAATACAAGGTGTCATTCTTTTGACTGAAAACAGATGTGCCCGTTAAAAGAAAAAACAAGAAAAACAATATTTTGCTTATGCTTCCCAATATTTTACTTTATGAATGATATACAAATACTTATAAATGTATTTAATGAAAGTTGACAAAGATAATAATTGTATCAATATTAATAAATTATTTATAATTTCGCTTTCTGTAAATAACTGTTTATTATGGTGAAAAAAGTACTATATTCATTATCTATATTAGTGTTTCTGTTTTCTGTTCCGGCTTTTTCTCAGTTACCTGAGAACGAGGTTGTGTTGTTGTCGGGTGATACTATTAAGCTTAAACCTTTATTACAGTCGGAGATCACTCCTGAAAGTGAAAAGATTAATAAAAGATTAAACGAGATAGCGGAATACCTAAGCGTAACCGGCGATCTGAATAATATTGATTCTGTAATTTCGGAGAAGAGTGCAATTCTTGAAAAGGAAAGGGACGAGATATTAAAAAATCTTAATGATTATACGCAAAGAGATATTGAAGGGTTAAACATTAAGTGGAAAAGGCATATTAATGATTTGAAAGCTATTCAGGAGTCAACATCAGAGATAGCAAAGAGGCTGGAAAGAGAACTGGAATACATTGTCATTACTAAGAAAACCTGGCAACTGACTTATAAGAAACTGAAGGAAAACAAAGGCCCGGTTGAGACTCTCAAATGGGTTAATGATGTGGTAAAGGTATTGAAAAAAAACGAAAAAAGTATTAAAAGCGTACAGAATAAGAACTTTAAAATTCAAAACCGTATTGCCAATCTTATAAACCTTTCGGATGATGTTCTGTCCCAACTGATTAAGGCGCAGCTTAGCTGGTCATTACAGTATTTTAAGCGCGACAGCCCTCCCTTGTGGCAATTATCCGATACGCTGAAACAGCAGCGGTCCAAGCCGGTTCATTTTACCAAAAACCTTAAAAAAAATATTGGCTCTATTTTGACATATTTTAGTAATAATCCGGGTGATATTGCAATACTTGCTCTGATTTTTATAATCCTGTTGTTGTTCTACTTTTTCTCATTTAAGAAATTGCTTGATAAAGAGACAGATAATGAGGAAATTGAAAAACAAAAATTTATTTTCGGTCATTACATTTCTGCATCGCTGATACTGACGGTAATGTCAAATATATGGATATCACCGGAGAGACCGTTAATGGTTACGCAATTGTTGGTAATAATACTTTTGATACCGACTTTTATTGTTTTTTCAAAACTGATAAGCAAAAAGGTCAGGCCATATCTTTATATTGTTGTACTGATATTTCTTATAGACGAAGCCCAGATTTTTCTTGGTATCTCGAATATTTACTCACGGCTTGCATTTTTATTTAAAACAGGTATAGTTCTGTGGCTGTTTCTCATTATTGTAAATCCCAAAGGGTTTGTGCAAAAACAGGTGAAGGGTAAATTATGGAAAATTGCGTTTAAACTTTCATACCTTTATTTTTTTATTGCAGTAATTGCTGTCTTTACAAATATTTTCGGATATGTTAATCTCTCTGTTTTATTAGTAAAAGCTATTGTCAGTTCACTATTATTCGGGATAATTCTCAGTACTGTCTGGGAGATACTTGTCAGATCTTTTTCCTATGCCTACAATACCAAAGCACTGCTTTCGGTTAATATGATTAGTAACCATCTTGAATTACTTAAAAAGCGTACGAATCAGGTAATTATAATTTATTTATCCTTTTTATGGATTAAAATAACATTAGGGTTTTTCGGGTTATGGAAACCAATTGCAATTTGGTTTGGCAATGCACTGAAAACAAATTGGGAGATAGGGCCTGTATCAATCTCATTCGAGGGGATTATTACTTTCTTTCTTGTGTTGATTATTACATTTACATTATCAAAAATAATTACGGTTATTCTTGAGGAAGAGGTGTTTCCTCGTGTCAAGCTTCCAAGGGGTGTGCCCGGCGCTATAACAAAGGTTACGAGCTATATGATTATTGCTTACGGAATCTATGTTTCGCTGGATTCGGCGGGTGTTGACTTTCAGCAGTTCGGGTTGATTGCCGGTGCACTTGGGGTCGGTATTGGTTTCGGATTGCAAAATATAGTGGCAAACTTTATTTCGGGGCTTATTCTGTCATTTGAAAGACCGATTCAGGCCGGTGATACTATTGAAGTGGGAGCCCTTATGGGTGAAGTAAAAAATATTGGAGTTCGTGCCAGTACGGTGAAGACTTTTGATGGTGCTGAGGTCATTGTGCCGAACAGTAATCTTATTTCAAATGATGTGATAAACTGGACTTTGTCTGACAGAAAGCGAAGGCGTGTTGTGAAAATCGGTACTGCATACGGCACAAACCCACATGAAGTTCTGGAATTGATTTACCGTGTTGCAAGTGAACATCCGGGCGTGCTTAATAATCCCAAACCTTGGGCAACATTTGACGGTTTTGGGGATAGTGCCTTACATTTTACAGTGCGTTTCTGGGCAACATTTGATTCGGGACTGACTATCCAGAGTGAAGTTGCGATGAATATATACGATGCTCTTAATGAGGCAGGTATCCAGATTCCGTTTCCTCAGCAGGATTTGCACATTAAAAGTTTTGATCCTACGGTTCAGGCTACTATTTATCCCTGGACAAAAAAAGAGGATAATGATATAACCTCAAAAAAGAAAAAAACAGCAAAGAGAAAGGACAATTTTGCTAATGAAGATGAACCGGAAGTATAATGTACTTCCGGTTATTTGTAACCCCTGATTATGCAATATCATAGTCGAAAAGTGTTAGCAAAGGATTCGGAACAGGAAGGATTAACACTGAATCGGGGAATATTCCGCACAATCCATTAGTTCGTGAAGCTCATAGTGAAGCGGGTTAAATCTACTTTCCAAATCTGAAAATCAGGCCGGCAGTCAGGTCACCTTCCAGAATTGTTGAACTTGTTCCAACACCTGCACTGCACCCGGAACCTCCTGTCCCGATACCGCAGAAAACACCTACTCCGTTAAAGTACATAGGCATCAGGAATCTTCCCTGAAGCCTTATGCCAATTATGTCGGATATCCAGATTTTGGCACCCCCGCCGAGTGCTATTGAAAATCGTACGGCATCATCAATGTCATTGGGTTTGGCGTCGAACCAGGTGGCACCCATTGAAAACAGTCCGTAGGGGTTGATTTTCTTTAAATCCATCTCCCAAATACCGCCAAGCTGGAAATAGTTGACATTAACGTCAAATTTTCTTGCAAAGTCCTCATATCCGTAATTGGGTCTGAAAGATGCATCGCTTTGCATCTGACTCCAGGAAAACTCGAGGTGCACATCAGGCCTTATTTCCTTACTTATTGCCACACCGTAATTTCCATTGTCGCTTATCCTGAGTTCACCTTCATAAAATCTTATTCGTCCACCGAACATATAACCGCCAAACGGCGATATTTCAATTTTTCCCTGAGCTGATGATTCGAATGGAATCGTTAGCAAAACTACAACGAAAACAATGAGATACTTACTTAATCTTTTCATATTTTTTAGATTTTGATATTATTTATTAGACTTTGTTTTTTCTTTTAGTGCCTTTTTTTCGGCTCTTTTTTTTGCATTTTCCTCTCTTTTTCTCTGGGCATCTTCACCTGCACCAATAGGAATATTAACTTTCAGGAACAACGAATTGTTCTTTGTACCTGATTTTTCTTTATAAACATTTGCAAGTCCGTAATAGTATTTGAAGCCGATTGTCCATCCTGTCCTGCCCTTAAATCGGTAACCGAAACCACCCATTATTCCGGCATCAATCCTGTTAATCATATCTTTGTTAAATTGTTTGATAATGGCATCTTTACCGTTATCATCGTAGCGGTATTCAGCCCAGGCTTTATACATAAGTCCGAACTGTGGCCCTGCTTCAAGGTACATTCTGTTTTTAAACTTGTATTTTGCCAGTACAGGAACCAAGAAGTAATTTATTTTCTGATAGTAATTTCCTTCTCCTTCTGTAAGATAAGTGTCAATTCCAAGGAATTTAATATCATTGTCGGTAAGCTTTCCTGACCCCAGTTTGGCTTTAACGAGAACTCCTGTATATAGGAACCAGGATTTTTTCATTTTTATATCAAAATAGAAACCGAGATTCCAGTCGGTTACATATTTTTTTGTTTCAAGCCCGATAATGCTTGAGAAGTTTCCTCCTCCTTCAAGGCCGAATTCAAGATCATCGGAGTTTAGCTTGTCGCCAAGCAGAAGAGATATTAAAACCTGTGATTGGGTTGTGATTGTGCCAAAAGCAATTAATAATATTAGTAATAGTTTCTTCAAAACAATTATTTTAGGGTTATTAACTATCGCCAAAAATAATAAAAAAACGGAATTAAGAAATGTGATTTATAAATAAAAAAACGGTAATAATCATTCCCGTTTTATATTTATGTCATAGAATCCACGTTTTTAGAGGATTTCTGTCAATTATTCTTTAGTTTCCCCAGGCAAATCCGACACTAAAGCCTAACCAGGAATATTCCGGTGCCTCTTTTGTTTTAACGGCGTAATGATATCTGACACTTAGGTTTACCATTGTTGAATAGCCAACCGGCAGAACAACACCTGCTTCCGGTGATACACCGAAAT
>CAYOZZ010000179.1:0-16253 GCA_964408535.1 uncultured Bacteroidales bacterium
ATAACAAGTCTGATATGCTGATCTCCCTTTCTTATCTCCTCAATCATCTCAAGGCCATCCATTACAGGCATCTGAATATCAGTTATTATCATGTCGGGTTTAACCTTTTCATAAACTTCAAGTCCTTCTTTTCCGTTTTGAGCAACATAAAGACGCTCGACATACTTTTCGAGAATACGCTCATATATAGCTCTTAAAAGCTCCTCATCCTCAACAAATAAAACAGAAATATCTAACTTGCTCACTTATCTTATTTTTAAGATTAAATTTCTCTGCAAAAATACAGATTATTTCCGACCCGGAATTTTCACTGAGTAATGTATAGTGAGTAATTATAACGAAAAAATATAAAGATAGTTGCAAAATTCTATTCAAATGAAAATGCTTATACTTGCAACGGAATTGTACCCGGTGGAATTGCAAGCACATATCCCACAGTTTTAAATTGTTAAAGATGAAAAATGGTAAGCTTTACATAATACTTATAGCACTTTTTATCAATCATGCAGGCAATGGACAATCTTATCCTAAAGATTATTTCAGGTCACCTCTTGATATACCTCTGTTCCTTTCCGGGACCTTTGGCGAACTCAGGTCGAATCATTTCCATTCAGGAATGGACATCCGTACACAGGAGAAACCGGGTTTTAAAGTTTATGCCATAGCTGACGGATATGTTTCGCGAATAAAAGTTGCACCCGGAGGATACGGTAGAGCATTGTACATAACCCATCCGAACGGTTTTGTGTCGGTTTACGGACATTTGCAGGAATACAACAAAACCTTGAACGATTATGTGACCAAAGAACAATACCGCAGAGAGTCATATTCGGTTGATCTTTATTTTAAAAAGGGACAGTTCCCCGTTAAAAAGGGAGAGGTTGTTGCCCGGACAGGTGACAGCGGAAGATCAGGCGGTCCGCATCTCCATTTTGAAATAAGGGATGCCGGGACTCAAAAGCCGATAAATCCATTGCTTTTCGGATTTAAAGTTCAGGATAAAACAAGACCTTTGATAAACGTTTTGAAAGTCTATCCGGCAGACAACAACTCTCTTATCAATGGAAAAAATACTCCTCTTGAAACCGGTACTGAATGGGTTGGGACAAAATATAATCTGAAAGGAAATGATACTGTTGAAATTTCCGGGAAAGCATATTTCGGTATTAACACTTATGATCCTTTCAACGGCGGGAAGAATAAAAACGGGGTTTATACAATAAAAATGTCTGTTGATTCAACTCTGGTTTACTCTCATTCATTGGAAACTTTTTCATTTGATGAAACAAGGTATATCAACAGTTTTATGGATTACAGGGAGTTTAAGCAAAAAAGAAGAACTATCCAGAAATCATATATTCAACCGAATAACAGACTTAGCATATATCGTGATGTGATTAACAGGGGTGTGATAAGTTTCAATGATGGCAAACTGCACAAAATAACTTATGATGTCGGTGATGTGCCCGGAAACACTTCGACCCTGGAATTCTGGGTTAAAAGTGTTCCGGGAAATAAAAACAAACCTGTATCAAAACCTGCCGGCATTTTATTTACTTATACAGGCACAAATTATTTTAAAAAAGACGGTGTTAAGTTAACTGTCCCCGGTAAAGCACTTTATGATACACTATATTTTAAATACAGCACCTCCCCTGCCCTTTCGTCAGGTTTTTCAGAGGTTTACAACCTTCATTACGACTACGTTCCTTTACAAACCTGGTGCAACCTCAGTATTTCTGCTGAAAAAGTACCGGAGAGACTCACATCTAAAGCCCTGATTGCAAGTATTGATAAAGACGGGGATATTTCATCTGCCGGCGGAAAGTTTAAAGATGGAATTATTACAACAAGAATAAGAGATTTCGGAAGTTACTTTATCGCTGTTGATACTGTTCCGCCGAAAATTATTCCGGTCAATATTAAAAACGGAAAGGATATAACAAATCAAAAAACAATTAAGGTGAAAATAACGGATGACTTATCGGGAATAAAGTCATACAGGCCAGCAATTAACGGAAATTGGATTCTTATGGAATATGACGCAAAAAACGATATGCTGATATACAGGTATGATGATAAAATAAATAAGGGGGAGAATATTTTTGAGTTGAAAGTGACCGATGAGAAAGGAAATATGAGTACATACAAGGCAAAAGTTTTTCTGAAATAATATTATGTCTTTTGTTTTTTCTTTTTTGCGGCAGGAAACAGCACATTATTCAAAATCAGGCGATAACCGGGTGAATTTGGGTGAAGATTAAGGTCGGTGGGCGGATCGCCAATAAAATGCTGATAGTCTTCCGGGTCGTGACCGCTGTAAAAAGTCCAGGTTCCTTTTCCAAATTCCCCGTGAATATAGCGGGCTTCTCCGAGAGATTTATTTTCGCCCATAATCAAAACATTCGGTTTAATATACTGCTCACGAAAAGCAGTTGTCTGCCCCATAAACGCTTTTATGATTTGCGTATGATCCTGACAAAGCATCGTCGGTACGGGGTCCCATTTAGCCGAAAATTCAAAAAGGGTAAAATAATCATTCTTCTCACTAACTTTTCGCTGTTGAGGGTTTACATCAATTGAAGATATTTCATATTCATAGGGATTCGTACTGATGGTAAAATCCCGGAAAGCAAAACAATTTCCATAATTCAGTTTTTGTTGAGCATTCGGGTCCATCGGGTCACCGTCAAACATAACATCACATATATCAACACCTTCGGCAGAAAGAGCAACATCATAACTATCGGGAGCAGAGCACATTGCAAACAGATAGCCTCCTCCGGCAACGAAATCCCGAATTTTCTTGGCAACAGCAAGTTTACATTGAGACACCTTGCTAAAACCGAGTTTATGTGCAATTTCTTCATTGACTCTTACATCTTCAATATACCAGTCAACATTTCTGTATCGCGCCCAGAATTTCCCATACTGACCTGTGAAGTCCTCATGATGAAGATGTAACCAGTCGTATAAAGGCAGTTTTCCCTGTATCACCTCTTCATCATAAACAACATCGTAAGGGATTTCGGCATAGGTAAGGACAAGGGTTACGGCATCATCCCAGGGTTGTTTGTTTTTCGGGGAATAGACTGCAATTTTCGGCGGTTTCTGAAGTTTTATCACATCCATATTAACCTGAGGATCTGAAATTTCAAGCAGAATAGCCGTTGATTGTGCATCAGCAATTATCTGATAGCTGACACCCCTGATGACACACTCCTGTTCAATCTGGTCGTAATATTTACACATAAAACTGCCGCCACGGTAATTGAGCAGCCAGTCAACCTCCACATCCTGCTGCAAAACCCAGTATGCAATACCGTAGGCTTTCAGATGGTTCTTCTGTGTATCGTCCATCGGAATAAGTATATATGCTGCTTTTACAAAGACGGCCGTAAGAAGTAATATGGATATGAATAAAGTCTTTTTCATTATTTGATTATTACAAAACCGTTCGCAAAGTTACACAGATATTGTCAATAACGTGCAGGAGAAGAATATAATTATGGAACAAGCATTAATTTAACTATTTTTAAAGAATCTAAAACGGTGTCGAATCGTCCGGAGGATAATCATTCATCCTTGAAGGTACCGTATAAGAGTTTTCAGCCGGATAATCCCCCGGAGGCAACGTGCCGTCATCGCTAAATGATTCCTCTTCATAGTTTGTAAACCTTGCAAATCTGTCAATAAATTGCAATTTCACATCGGCAAGAGCACCGTTACGGTGTTTGGCAATTATCAGTTCCGCCATACCGTGAGTTGAATTTCCATCCTCGTCCTGATCAATCTTGTAATACTCCGGGCGGTAAATAAACAGAACCATATCGGCATCCTGTTCTATAGCACCCGATTCCCTCAGGTCGGAAAGCATAGGACGTTTTGAACCTGAACGTGTCTCCACCGAACGGTTTAACTGTGACAGAGTTATGATCGGGACATTCAGCTCTTTGGCAAGGCTTTTCAGCGATCGTGATATGGTGCTTATTTCCTGTTCACGGTTTCCTTTGCCGTCACCGCCTGATGACATTAACTGTATATAGTCAATGATTATCAGCTCAATATTGTGCTGTGCCGCCAGCCTTCTGCATTTCGCTCTGAGTTCAAAAATTGATAATGCGGGAGTGTCATCAATATAAAGCGGAGCATCAACCAGTCCTCCGATCTTTGAATTTAACTGTTCCCATTCAAAATTTTCCAGATTGCCCTTCTTCAACTTGTCGGCAGGAAGTTCCGATTCACTGGAGATAAGACGTGTCACCAATTGAACAGATGACATCTCAAGTGAGAAAAAAGCAACCGGTCTTTTAAAATCAACGGCAATATTCCGTGCCATTGAAAGGACAAAAGCCGTTTTACCCATACCCGGCCGGGCTGCAAGTACAATCAGGTCGGATTTCTGCCAGCCTGCTGTAATTCTGTCAAGTGCAGTAAAGCCTGAAGGTACTCCGCGCATATTCCCGTCGTGATCCTTTGCTTTCTGAATCTCCTCAATAGCATCTTTTACCAAAGACTGCATACTGTCATAGGCTCTGCGGAAATTGTTTTCACTGACAGAAAAAAGATTTTTCTCGGCTTTGTCGAGCAGTTCAAAAACATCAGTCGTATCCTCAAAAGCATCCTTAATAATTTCGGAAGAAACGGCTATTAGCTCCCTCTGGATATATTTCTGAAGGATTATCCTTGCATGATATTCGGTATTTGCAGAAGAGGCAACCCTGTTGGTTAATTGTGCAATGTAATAGGGACCACCCACAAGTTCCAGGTTTCCGTTCAGTTTAAGCTCGTTTGTAACCGTAAGAATATCAACCGGTTCCGATTTATTAAACAGACTATGGATTGCCTTGTATATCTCCTGGTGAGATTCTTTATAAAACATCTCAGGTTTCAGAATATCAATCACACTGTTGAGCGGATCCTGTTCAAGCATTAAAGCTCCAAGCACAGCCTCTTCGAGGTCAATAGCCTGTGGAGGAACTTTTCCATGTTCACTAAATACCTGTTTCAGAGGCGATTTCCTCGCAATATTCTTTACTGTTCCTTTTGATTCCGAATTACCTGTCATTTGTAGTTTTTCCTCTTTTTCTTGTTTGAAATGTGTGTCAAAATTAGGACAAACAAGCCTTTGTTTTCGTATTTTGTAAACAATTTATTAACACTGTTTTCCGCTGCCTATTAACAATTGATACAAAGCCTCTGATAATCAACCGGGGTTTGTTTTTTTTGTTAACAAAATTAATAAAATCTCATACCTTTGCCTCATATTTAAACGATTTTATGTATGAAAATAATATGTATCGGAAGAAATTACAGTGAACATGCAAAAGAACTGAGCAATCCCCTACCCGATAAACCTTTGTTCTTTATGAAGCCCGACACGGCACTTCTGATTAGAAACCGTCCCTTTTATATTCCCGACTTTTCGAATGAGATACATTATGAAACGGAATTGGTTATAAAAATATCTAAAAACGGAAAAAATATCCGGGAGAAGTTTGCTCACAATTATTATGACAAAATAACTCTTGGAATTGACTTCACAGCCCGTGATATACAGAAAAAGTGTAAAGAAAAAGGACATCCATGGGAAATTGCAAAGGCTTTTGATAATTCCGCTCCGATAAGCACTTTTATTCCATTATCAGAGCTTAATGACAGGAATAATATCAGATTTCATATGGATTTGAACGGAAAAACCGTCCAGGACGGTAATTCAAAGGATATGATATTTTCGTTTGAAAAAATTATTTCATACGTTTCGCAGTTCATTTACCTGAAGATGGGAGATATGATATTTACCGGCACTCCGGCAGGTGTCGGGAAAGTCAATATCGGCGACAGGATAACCGCTTATCTTGAAAATAAAAAAATGTTGGATTTTATGATTAAGTAAAGACTATTTTACTTTCTCATTATTAACACCACTGCGTAAGCTGCTATTCCTTCCTGACGTCCGGTAAAACCAAGCTTTTCGGTAGTTGTTGCCTTTATTGAGATGTTGTTTTTATTTATGCCTGTCGTTTCAGCCAGTAGATCAATCATATCAGGAATATAGCCCGAAATCTTAGGTTTTTCAAGGCTGACGGTAGAGTCAATATTGTTTATTTCATAACCCGCCTCGTCCAGTTTTTCACAGACCTCAGCGAGTAGTTTTTTACTTTCAATACCCTTATATTTGGGATTTGTATCCGGGAAATGATAGCCGATATCCCTGAGATTTGCAGCACCGAGAATAGCATCGCAAATTGCATGGATTAAAGCATCGCCATCCGAGTGACCGACAGATCCTTTTTCCGAATCTATTTTTACACCACCAATCCAAAGTTCGTTTCCCGTCTTTAATTGGTGAACATCAAAACCAAAACCTACTTTAATCATCCGATAGTTTTTTTTAATACGGGCTGCAAGTTATAAAATAAATCCGATTCAACCAAAAAAGGCCGATACATATATTGTATCAGCCTTTTTCATTAGTTTTTGTGAAATTAGTTTTTCCCTACCGCATCAAAATTAAATGTGAGGGTAAACCTTAATGTGTTAGCCAAAGGATTTTGTTGTTGTGTCGGGATGAGATAAGAGAAATCAAGTCCGAAAACGTTGTATCTCAATCCAAGTCCGAGAGTAAAGAACTGGCGGTTGCCTTTCATTTTACTTTCGTGGAAATAGCCTGCACGTACTCCAAATTGTTTATCGTACCAATATTCCACACCCACAACCCAGATAAACTCTTTCATCTCTTCGCTAAATCCGCCCGGAGCATCATAAAATGACTGTATCATACCTGTAACAACAGAAACATCGGGATCCATACCGGCTTCAATTTCAGGTTTTCCGTCCGGTCCGATTATCGGTTGACCTGTAGTATCAACTTTATAGATAGGAGGAGTCGGGACAAGTAATTTATTGACATCCATTGAGAATCTGAAAGAGTTATAATCGTCAATATCAATTCCGAGAGAACCTCCCAACCGCATATTTGTGGGAATAAAATCCTTTGCCTGATCATCATCGGAATAGGATATTTTTGCTCCGATATTTGAAATATCCAGTCCGAAAGCAAGATCGGAACCTGCAAGACCGCTAATGCTAAGGTCTGTTTTGTAATATAATGCGACATCAGCTGCGATTGATGTTCCAGGCTTAGTAGAAACTCCCTGAACAAACTGCCCTTGTGTAAGGTTTGAATAAATAAACCGTCCGACTACTGAGCCGGAAAACTTTTCGGAAAACTTCCTTGAGTAACCGGCGTCAATTGCAAACTCATTGGGTTTGTAATTTCCAATAACCTCTCCGGATATGTCTGTAAAGGTAATATCTCCAAGCGAAAAATAGGTCAGTGAAGCATGTACTGCCTGCTTGTCACCAATTTTTTTATAAAAGTTCAGATAGGCAAGGTTAATATCGTTAACAAGTTTCCTGAGCCAGGGACTGTACGAAATACCGATACTCATATCCTTATCGGCAAAGGGATATTTTGCAGGATTCCAGTGTTGTGAACTTGCATCCGGAGCAGTTGCCGCTCCGACCTCTCCCATTCCGCCTGATCTTGCATCCGGTCCTATCATCAAAAAAGGAACTGCTGTTGTAATTGTGTTTTGCGATTGTTGTCCAATGTAATTCGGTTTATCCTGAGAATTGGCAAAAAACGGTGTGAAGCCTAAAATTGTTCCCAGGAATAGAATGATTGTCTTTTTCATAAATTAATTATTGTGAATACTCTAATAATTTTGACTGTGCAAAAATAACGTTTATTTGATATTTAAATTGTCTAAAAATAAATAGCGGTGCAAATTAAAACAAAATAGTAATTTAGCACTCTGAATTTGTTAAATAATTTTAGTTTAACTGTCATATAATAGTTTTATTGTATAACGAAGAAAGAAGTTTTCAAATATTATGCAAAAGATATTGATTTTGGTTGCAGGCGGAGCTTTCGGTACCTTTGCGAGGTATGTTGTTTCGGGTGTCCCGTATAAATTTTCTTATCCGGTTTTTCCCTGGGGGACTTTTCTTGTAAATACCATCGGTGCATTCCTAATCGGACTGTTTTGGGGTATTTTTGAAATAAAAAATATTACTCCCGAGGTGAGAGCATTTATTTTTATCGGATTTCTCGGAGGGTTTACAACTTTTTCAACATATGCCCTCGAAACGATGAACTTTTTTAAAACCGGCGATATCAAAATGGCTATTCTTAATATACTGGCTAATAATATCGGGGCATTGGTTCTTGTACTTGCCGGATTTTGGTTGTCACGTGAATTTATCAACTTTTTAAAATAGATATTATGAAACTTCCAATAGATGGATTGCTGGTTCGTATATTTATAGGTGAAACGGACACTTATAAAGGTAGGTTGCTGTATGAGGCCATAGTGCTTAAAGCAAGGGAGTTAAACCTTGCCGGAGCAACTGTTTTGAGAGGAATTATGGGGTTTGGGGCTGCAAGCCGCATACACTCTGCAAAACTCTTACGACTTTCGGAAGATATGCCTGTTATTGTCGAAATAGTTGATACGAAAGAAGAAATTGATAAAATTTTGCCTTTCCTTGATGAAGTTGTGGAACAGGGTTTAATTACTCTTGAAAAAGCCCAGGTAATTAAGTACAGGTAAGGAGTTTTGTAAACCCAATTCTTATTTTGCAATCAGATATGGAGCAATCTTACGATACAATTCGTCATAAACCAATGATGAATCCTTTAATTGTGTAACCTCAGAATATTTTCCGAGTTTAGTTCTGTAATTCACAATGGATTTTGCAGTATAAAACTCAATGTACGGATGTTTAATCAATTGTTTTATTGTTGCACTGTTTATGTCTATTTTTTTTACTGAATCGGGATTCACAAAAACGAAATTTTTAAACCCTTCATATCTTGCACTATCCATACCATACACCTCCAGTAACTGGCTTTTTGAATAATAGCCTCCAAGCATATCCCTGTATTTCACAATGCGCTTAGCAAAAGAAGGCCCTATCCCTTTCAACTGCTGGAGATCAAGTGTATCGGCTGAATTTAGCTCAACTACCGGATAGTCATTATTCATTGCATAATCTTCGATTACCGTATCTTGTTGTATCTCAATAAACGGCTTAATAACATCAAACATCTCCGGTTTCATTCCGTAAATACGTTTCAAATCCTCAGAATTATAAAACTTTCCGCCTTTATTCCTGTAATTCAGTATTGTATTTACAAGTTTCTCACTCAATCCCATTTTCAACCATTCCTCCTTAGCAAGTGTATTCGGGTCAAACGGAAATGGTTTTATTTCATTTGATTCTTTACTGTTTTCAACCTTCTTTTTATTTTCTATTCGGATAAATGGCTCCAAAACCTTGTATTCATCTTCCGAAATACTGTAAATTCGGGCAAGGTCTTCTTTCTTGCAGAAACGGCCTCCTTTTTTCTCATAATTTTTAATGACCTTAATCTGTTTTTCAGATAATCCGAGTTCTCTCCATTTTCCGGCAGGTAAATTATTGGGATTAAACGGAAAAGGATGAAGTTTTTCCGTTATGTTTTCTGCCTTTCCGAAAGAAGACTTTCGGTCTGCAAAATCTTCCTTTGCCCTCTTTTGAGACAACTCAAATTCAGCTATCTCTTTTTCGAATTTCGAATAATCGGGATTTTCCTCTTCAAAAACGAATGGAATCAAAGCATTAATAAGAATGACAAATAAAATGAGTACCAATAAAATAACTATTCCGCGTTGTTCGGTACGGTTAAAAGTGAAATATCCTTTTATCTGATCTTTAATCCGGTTCAAAACAAAATTGAATTGGATTGTAAAGATATAAAAATATTTCTACGATTACACTTCCACTATTTGAATTTTTTTATCTCTCCGTTCCTGAGTTTTCTTTGATAATCATTCAAATCCCTTTTTATTTCGGGAGCAAGAATCAACAATCCGAGAATATTGGGGAATGCCATTGAAAGTATCATCATATCCGAAAAATCCATAACCGAACCAAGGTTCGAGGAAGCTCCGATAACAATAAAGAGAAGGAATAATGTAAAATAGGTATATTTTGCAACATTTCTTGTTTTGAAAAACTTTTCCGAAAGGTCACCGAAAAGATAATCAAATCCTTTAAGTCCGTAATATGACCATGAAATCATTGTTGAGAAAGCAAACAGGAATATGGCGACAACGAGAAGATAGGGGAACCAGGAAATTATTGTTGAGAATGCCTGCGAAGTCAATTGCGCACCTTCAAGACCGGCAGGATTGTCATAAGTTCCGGTAAAAATCAAAACGAGGGCTGTCATGGTACAGATAACAACAGTATCAACAAACGGTTCGAGGAGAGCAACATATCCTTCTGTTACAGGGATGTCCGTTTTTACGGCCGAGTGAGCGATAGCAGCAGATCCGACACCCGCTTCATTTGAAAAAGCGGCACGCTGGAATCCGACAATCAAAACACCTATAAAACCTCCTTTCATAGCATCTGCTCCGAAAGCACCGTCAATGATAAGTTTGAAAGCTTCGCCCGTATGGCTGATATTCATAAAAATGATAACAAGTGCAGTACCTACATAAATGACAGCCATAAACGGAACTATTTTATCTGTAACATTTGCTATACTCTTTATTCCACCGATAATAACCACTCCGACGAGAATAGCCACAATTACTCCAAACCAAAATCCGTGATTTGAAACTCCCGGAGCAACATAGGCAAGTTGTGCAAAAGCCTGGTTAGCCTGAAACATATTTCCACCGCCGAAAGACCCTCCGATAACCAAAACGGCAAAAATAAACGCAAGGACAGCTCCGAGCCATTTCATACCCTTTTTTTTGAGTCCGTCACGCAAATAATACATTGCTCCACCCGACACAACTCCGTTCTTATCAATCTTGCGATATTTGACACCAAGTGTACATTCGACAAACTTAGACGACATACCGAGCAAACCTGCGACAATCATCCAAAATGTAGCTCCCGGACCGCCGATTGAGATTGCGATTGCCACTCCCGCAATATTTCCAAGTCCGACCGTAGCCGAAAGAGCTGTTGTAAGCGCCTGAAAGTGTGAAACTTCTCCGGCATCTTTAGGATCATCATATTTACCTGAAACTATTTCAATGGAATGTTTAAATCCCCGAATATTAATGAATCTGAAAAAGATTGTAAATGTAATGGCACCGAAAATCAACCATAAAACGACGAGAGGAATATGCGCCTCCTTCTTATTCCCTTCTTTGTCAAGAACAGGATTTCCCGCTTCATCTTTTATAACCGGATCATAAATTCCTACCGCCTGAGCAGGGTCCCAAAACAGAATATTGCTTAGCCAGTCAACGACCGGTCTGAATGCCTTGTCAATCCGGTCACTGATTGTTTCAGCCTCTTTATTCAACCTTTCTTCCACTGTATTAGCGGGGTGTCCCTTTTTAAGAGTATCCTGCGAATTTGAAGCTCCAATACTATTTGAAGTAGTAATAAATAAAAACAAAAAAACAAGTAAAATAGATTTCCTGATCATACCGGTTAGATTTAAAAAATTAAAAAATTCCATTACATCGCAGACTATTGGGAATACTCAACAAAAATCGCGGCTAATTTATAAAATTATGGTTTAAATCAGCTTTATTTTTTATTAACCGATAAACGGTAGGCTATTTTGTATTATCTTTGACAATCGCTAAATCATAATTTTTAAATAAATGAGGAAATTAGCAAGCATACAGAGAATCAGTAAATTGGAACCGATAGAAGGAGCCGACAGTATTGTTAAAGCAACAGTTTTGGGCTGGCAACTTGTTGTTAAAAAAGGTGAATTTAAAGAAGGAGATTTATGTGTCTATTGCGAAATTGACAGTATATTGCCGGAGAAACCGGAGTTTGAGTTTCTGAAACCGCGAAAAATGCGCATCAGAACCATCAAACTGAGAGGACAAATTTCGCAGGGTATCTGTTTCCCGCTTTCGATACTTCCTGAAGATGTAAAAATAGAAGAAGGGAAAGATGTAACTGAAATTCTCGGTATCACAAAATATGAACCGCCTATTCCGGCAAATCTCGAAGGTGTGGCAAAAGGGAAATTCCCGTCATTTATCCCTAAAACAGACGAAACAAGGGTTCAGGTTTTGCAGGATGTTCTTGACAAATATAAAGGAGAAACATTTTTTTATACTGAAAAACTTGACGGCAGTTCGGCTACATATTATTATAATGACGGTGAATTCGGTGTATGTTCCAGAAATCTTGAACTGCTTGAAACCGAAGAAAATACACTATGGAAACTTGCAAGAGAACATAATATTGAGGAGAAGCTGAAAAGTCAGAATAAAAACATTGCAATTCAGGGTGAAATTATCGGTGAAAGTGTACAGGGAAACAAATACAAACTCAGAGGACAGCATATTTACTTTTTTAACGTTTATGATATTGACGAACATCGTTTTCTTGATCTTGACGAGTTTGAGAACTTTTTCAGTAATCTGGAACTCAAAACGGTTCCAATGCTCGAAAGGAATTACAAGCTGTCAAACAATATTGAAGAGCTTGTGGAGTTGGCAACAGGAAAATCGGTACTTGCCGATGTTCAGAGAGAAGGTATTGTTCTGCGGCCTGTTAAGGAGATTGTTGATAATACCGGAAGGATTTCGTTCAAAGCTATTAATCCCAAATTTTTGTTGAAATACGAATAGTTACACCTGTGAATTGTAGATTATGCCAAAATTGTGAGAAACCCTTAAAAATTGAATCGTTAAAATATGAACTACCTGTTACTAAGTATCTCTTTTGATTTTGATTTTCTGCCGTTGTTTATTGTGGCTTCGGTAGCATGGTTAGTACCAATGCTGTTGAATCTTTTTAAACTTAAAAAGATACCCGCCGTTATTGTAGAAATAATTCTCGGATACTTTGTAGGTGTTTATTTCCTCGGCTCTCCTGATCAGGAAAGTTATCATATTCTTGAATTTCTGGCACTATCCGGTTTTATATTTTTGATGTTTTTAAGCGGACTTGAGATTGATGTTGACCAGATAATCGCCTCTTTTCCAAGAAGGAAAATAACGGTTTCGAGGTTTCTTAAAAATCCTCTGTTAGTCGGACTGACTTCTTTTTTTATAACCCTGATTCTGTCTTATATAGGAGCCTTATTATTATCATCATTCACCACAATAAACAGTCACTGGTATTTTGCTCTCATTATGGTTACTACATCTGTGGGAATAATATTGCCGATTCTGAAAAACCGTGGAGAAATATCAAGCAGATTCGGTCAGATGATGATTATTGCCGCTGCAATTGCCGACATATTAAGTATCATCCTCTTCACTTTTACGGCTTTTATTCTGAAACATGGTTTTAAATGGAAAATATTGCTGATTGTCGCCCTGTTTTTTGCCTTCTACATTTTTTACGAAATAGGTAAACAGCTTTTCAAATTTCCTGTTTTTAAAAAATTGAGCTTTCAGTTATCACACGCAGCATCACAGATAAGTGTCAGAGGCACAATGCTTTTAATACTGATTTTTGTTGTTCTTTCTCATTATATCGGTGAGGAGGTAATTCTTCTCGGTGCTTTCCTCAGCGGACTGTTACTTTCAAATTTTCTACACAAGGAGAGGTCACTGTTAATGGTAAAACTTGACGGTATGGGCTTTGGTTTTTTTATCCCGATTTTTTTTATAATGGTCGGAGCCAAATTTGAGCCTGAGGCATTTAAAGAGTTTGACCAATCGCTGGTTTGGTTCCTGATATTTCTTTTAATGACACTGTTTGCCGTTAAAGTTATACCGTCGTTTTTATGGGCAAGGTTATTCGGTTTCAGAAAAGCTATTTCAGGGGGCTTCTTAATGTCATCCAGACTAAGCCTCATAATCGCAGCAGCAGCCATCGGCCAGGATCTTGGTGTTATTTCGGCAGGTCTGAATGCCAGTTTCGTGCTTATGGCAGTATTGACCTGCTTCCTGTCACCTCTTATTTTTAATCAGCTTAACCCTCCCGATATACTTGAAGGAGAAAAAACGATTATTATCGGAGGGAGCAGCACAGGAGTTTTACTTGCACGGCGTCTTCATATTCATGGAAAAGCTGCGATAATTGTAGAAATGAATGAGGCAAGGTGTAAAGAGATAAAATCGAAAGGATTAAACGTAATCAGAGGTGACGGGCTCAATCCCGGAATTTATGATAAAGTAAAGCTAAAGCCGGAAAATTATGTTGTTGTTGATACCGCATCGGATGAAAGGAATCTGAAAATTTGCGAAATGCTGCGAAAAGATATGGGACACGAGCATATTATTTCAAGGGCAGGACACCTCTCTCTTGACCGTGCTATGAAGAAAATTGAGGTAGAAACGGTTGACGCCGTGAAGGTTATTGCTACAACGATTGAAAATCTGATTATCAGACCCACAACATATCATACTCTTGTCGAATCTTTTGAAAATTTTAGTGTTGAGGAGATTCAAATCAGGAATAAAGAAGTTGACGGATTGCAGGTGAAAGAGGTTCCTTTTCACAAGGATGCCATTCTGATGATGGTAAAAAGGGGGAATATTTCCTACATTCCGCATGGAGAGACATATTTCAGACTTGGTGATATAGTACATATCTTCGGAACCGATTCGGCACTTGAGAATGCAAGGGAAGTACTGAGGGGGAAAAGACCTAACAGGTCTTGAAGACCTGTTAGGTCTGTCAATCCCCGGAATCAACACAATATGCCTTTATGCACAAATTAAACTTCAGAAATTCAAATTCACTTTCCGCACCGGTTTCGTACCAGGCATCAGGCCATTGTTCAATGTTATGGTTTATCCAGCACTTTTTGCTTGTTAACTCGGGATTACCGTAACCTTCGACATATTGCTCAACAGGCATAGGCATTGATACTCCGGGAACAATATAGCGCATAAGAATATAAAAATCTTCCCCTTTTGTTAAACTTACAGGATTTTCCAAATCAAAAGAATAATACCCGGGATATTTGCAGTTTTTTTCAGAAATAATTGCCGATTTACCTGTCAGTTTTCCCGTTTTTTTATTAAAACCGGTGTATATTTCGGTATATATTCTTGTATCGGGATGATTTACCGAAGTGCCGATTTTTATTATTTCACAATCCGACCCTGCAGTAAATTTTATCAGCCCGTAAATCAGGCTGTCGTTGTATCCATAAGAACGGTATGACCCCAAAGTATCGTAATAGTAAATCTGAAGCAAAGAATCGTAAGCAATCCACTTATTCCATATAGCATTATATTGCAATATATTAGGATCATCGTAAGGTATATAAAAAAAACCGGAATCACCGAATTTTATACCGAGAGAATTTTGAGCAATCCAAACTCCCTTTCCTGTAATTGTATTTATTGTGTCATTCCAGCCGATAATATCAATTACATGGTTTATTTTACGGGATTTTGCATAATAAATATTGGAAACAGTATCGAGCTCATTTTTATTAAAGTACATCATCGAATAAACCGCACCGAAATTCATTATCACTTTTTTTATCAAAGAAGGATTATCCGGCAGGAATCTGGCATCAGTTATATATGCCGTTGTTTGAGGCGTTAAATCACACAAAGAATCTGTTTCGGGTGCTTTTGGCAATGGCCCTGCTCCCCTTGAAAAATAAGCTGTGGCCATAAAATGGTTCCCGTTTGAACTGCGTTCAGGATCGAAACAGTGGCATAATTTTAAGTTTATATCTGACAGTTCAAATTTACCATAGCCGAATGTTCTGAAAAGTGATTCAACAGAGGCCATGGTCGCACTTGTCCAGCATCCTCCGTCAGGTTGGGTTTTTATAGGACTTAATCTTCCCGATTCCCTAAGATCAAAATTAACCGGTAATTGTTCAATATTTAAAATATTGTCATTAACTTCACTACCCCATTCAATCTTACCGGTATTTTGTGCATAAGAGATACAGAATGTAATAAAGAATATGGAAAGAAGTCGGAATTTCACATTAACTTGTTATTTGTCATTTTTTTTCTTTAATTCTTCAATTAATTTCTCTTTCTCAGCAATAATTTTGTCCTTTTCACTAAGCTCTTTTTTTATTTCACTCAATACTCTATCTTTTTCAGTTAATGCTTTCACATTTTCAGCTAACGCTTTTTCCTTCTCTGCTAATGCTTTCTCCTTTTCTGCTATTAACCTCTCTTTTTCAGCTGCATCACGTTCATAATCTTCAAGATTTCTCAAATAGTAATCTTCAGCTTCCATTACATCCCTGACATCCTTCTCTTCGTGTGCCTTTTGTAAGC
>CAYOZZ010000180.1:0-14896 GCA_964408535.1 uncultured Bacteroidales bacterium
GGCGGATGCTCCGAAGCCCGCGGAATTGATGAACTTCAGCTTGTCGAAGGCGTGCAGCTCAGCAATATGAAAGAGTTTGCCCGATGGACGGTTGAGTGTGATAAGGTGCTTTCTTTTTAATTTTAAAGGCTTAAATGAAAATAATTGCCTTGTTTTTCATAATAGGACTTTGTTTTAATACGGTCAATTCGCAGCAATTACGTGCATCGGTCAGACCCGATAATCTGTTTTAAATTTGGTTTCTTAAATTCGGATGGACAGACTGTTATAAAAACAATTTATAAAGAAGCTTTTCCATTTAGTGAAGGTCTGGCTTGGTGAAATATAAAGGTAAATGGGGCTATATAAATAAACAAGGATTTTTTGTGATTAAACCGGTTTATCGAAATGCTGAAGACTTTATAAGGGTTGATTGATATTGCCTTTTGTTGAACAAATTGTTTTCAATCATACTAAATATTGGTATTGTGTTCTGTAATTGGAACGAGCATTAGATTCGCAAAAATCAATCTTTTCAGTAAAAATAGCAGCAGAATTAACACAATAGAGATAATAATTTTAATAAGATATATTTATTCATCACTCTAAAAATAATATATATTTGCAACTTGTATGTCATTTATTAAATATAAACAATAAAAACAACTACTATGGTAAAACAACTACTTGCAAAATTACTTTTGCTCCTGTCGGTACTGCTGTTCAGTTCAATGACAGGTTTTGCGCAAAGCGGCAATGTTACCGGGACGGTGACGGATGCTGCCGACCAACAACCTTTACCGGGAGTAACGGTAGTAGTGAAAGGTACTACTAACGGAACTGTTACCGATATGGATGGAAAGTTTACAATCAAGGTGGAGCCGAACACGGTTTTGGAATTCTCCTATGTCGGTTATGAAAAACAGGAAATAACGGTGCAGCCGAATACAACAGTCAGTATCTCAATGAAAACAAGTGTTGCGGAGATGGATGAATTTGTGGTTATCGGCTACGGGATTCAGAAGAAATCAGACGCAACCGGCTCAATTGCTACTGTTGATTCAAAAGAGTTCAACAAAGGATCAATTACATCCCCGTCTGATCTTATTATGGGTAAAATTGCCGGAGTACAGGTTACATCGGGAGACGGTTCTCCCGGGTCAGGTTCGGTTATAAGAATAAGAGGGGGGGCATCATTAACCGGAAGTAATGAGCCTCTTGTTGTAATTGATGGAGTTCCGGTGTCAAATGATGGAATAGGCGGAACAAGAAACCCACTTAATTCGGTAAATCCCAATGATATTGAGACTTTTACAGTGTTGAAGGATGCCTCGGCAACCGCAATCTATGGTGCAAGAGCTTCAAATGGTGTGATTCTGATTACTACAAAGAAGGGAAAAACCGGCCAGCCTTTGACACTGGATTATAAGGGAGTCTTTTCGTTTAGCACACTTCCTAATAAAGTTGGTGTTCTTGATGCTGACAGATACCGTGAAATGATCAAAGATAAATTTGAGGGGAATGACAACGTAATTTCAATGCTCGGAACTCATAACACAGACTGGCAGGATGAGATTTACAGGTCATCTTTCGGACAAGATCATTATCTGAACATCTCGGGCGGAGTAAAAGTATTGCCATACAGGTTCTCTCTTGGTTATTCGAATCAGGATGGAATACTGAAAACCGACAATATGAAGAGAACAACATTAGCTTTAGCCCTGACGCCAAGCTTTTTTGATGACCATTTAACCGTTGATTTTAATATTAGCGGCTCATTTATTAAAAACAGATTTGCCAATCGTGGAGCTATAGGTGCAGCAGTTCAGTTCGATCCGACTAAACCGGTATATTCCGATTCAACATACACAGTTCATTTTAATGATGAGACGGGAGCTCCCGATTCACTTTATACAAATTACGGTGGGTATTTTGGATGGACACAGGCAAACGGTTCGCCGGTTAAACTGGCAACAGCCAACCCCGTTGCTCTTCTTAACTTAACTGATGATCAATCGGATGTAAACAGGCTTATTACCAATATGAAAGTTGATTATAAATTTCACTTTCTTCCCGATTTGAAAGCTACTTTGAATATCGGTTACGATAAGTCGAAAAGTGACGGGAATTATATTATTCCCGATTATGCGGCATTCTCATTTGATCCGGTTCATGGCGGAGGAGTTTATAACCATTATGAACAGGAGAACAAGAATGAATTGCTTGACTTTTACCTTGACTACAACAAGTATTTGGATGGGGCGCAAAGTCAGATTGGATTGATGGCCGGTTATTCCTGGCAACATTTCCGGAGATCAGACTATTCTGAAAATGGAAATTACGGAAGGGATTTTAATCTTGATACTATCAATCATAAAACCGAGCTCTATCTCGTTTCATTCTTCGGAAGATTTAACTATACTTTTAGGGACAGATATCTTCTGACTTTCACGTTGCGTGACGACGGAACATCCAGGTTTTCACCCGAGACACGCTGGGGACTTTTCCCGGCTTTGGCTCTTGCTTGGAAAATCAATGAAGAAGGTTGGATGGCAGGTGCAAATTCCTTGTCGGAACTTAAACTGAGAGCCGGTTGGGGTATTACCGGTCAACAGGATATTGGAATGGGAAACTACCCTTATCTGCCAAGATATACATTCGGTCAGATTAATGCTCAATACCAGCTTGGAAATCAGTTCTACACCACTTTGCGTCCTGAAGGGTACGATAGTAAAATCAAATGGGAGGAGACTACAACCTGGAATGTGGGGCTGGATTACGGATTTAAGGAAAATAAATATTACGGAGCACTGGATTTCTATTTCAAGCAAACAAAAGACTTACTGAACTTTATTCCTGTTCCTGCCGGGTCAAACCTTACAAATTATATTGTTACGAATATCGGTGATATGGAGAACAGGGGAGTTGAGTTTGCCTTTAATGCAAGGGCTATAGCAAAAAAAGATATGATTTGGCTGATTGGATTTAATATGACATACAATGTTAATGAAATTACAAAGCTGACTGCCTCAAGCGATACAAGTTATCTCGGAGTTCCTGTCGGAGGAATATCAGGTGGTGTGGGAAATACCGTGCAAATGAATAGTGTGGGATATCCTGTCAACTCATTTTTTGTTTACGAACAGGTTTATGATAACAATGGTAAACCGGTTGAAGGCCTTTATGTTGACAGAAACGGTGACGGTCAGATAACCGACGAAGACAGATATCATTATAAAGACCCTGCCGCTAATTTTACCTTCGGAATAAATACAAATCTGCAATATAAGAACTGGGATTTCTTCTTCTCGGGACGTGCCAACTTCGGAAATTATGTTTATAACAATGTAAGCTCGTCAAATGGAAACTATGAGCGGCTTTACAGACCTGAAGGACCGTATCTGAGCAATGTTACTTCCGATGTTGATGAAGCAGGTTTTCAAACACCCCAATACCTGTCGGATTACTACATACAGGATGCTTCATTCTTCAGAATGGATAACATTGGAATCAGCTATATGTTTGATAACCTTCTGACTGACAAGGAGAGACTTGATATTCAACTCTCTTTTACCGTTAATAATGCTTTTGTCATAACAAAATACAACGGACTTGACCCGGAGATATTCAATGGTATTGATAATAATCTTTATCCTCGTCCAAGGGTTTACGTTCTCGGTGTAAATATAATTTTCTAACTAATTTTAAACTATATAAAAATGAAAAATATATATAAAATAGCTATTGTTCTGGCAGGCCTGGTACTGGTGTTGCCATCTTGCATAAAAGATCTGGATACGGTCCCAATTGACCCGAATGTTGTAACATCTGCAACGGTTTATGATGATCCGGCTTCATATAAAATGGTGCTGGCAAAATTGTATGCAGGCCTTGCTGTTACAGGTCAGACAGGCCCCGCAGGAAATCCTGATATCAGCGGTATTGACGAAGGATTCGGTCAGTATCTCAGAGGTTACTGGTATGCCCAGGAACTTACCACCGATGAAGCTGTGATTTCGTGGAATGACCAGACTATCAAAGATTTTCACTGGCAAACCTGGAATTCAAGTGATGTATTTATTACAGCTTTCTATTACAGAATATTTTATCAGATAGCTTTATGTAATGAATTTATCCGTGAAACGACAGACGAAAAACTTGATGAGCGTGGTGTAACCGGTCAACTTAGAACCGATATCGGCTATTACAGGGCTGAAGCACGGTTTTTAAGAGCATTAAGTTATTATCACGCACTTGACCTGTTTGGAAATGTTCCTTTTGTAACTGAGGCTGACGAACCCGGTGCTTTCTTCCCTGAACAAATAAACAGGGCTGATCTCTATTCTTATATTGAAAGTGAGCTTCTCGCTATTGAAGGAGATTTGGTTGACGCAAGGGCGAATGAATACGCGCGTGCCGATAAAGCTGCCGACTGGATGCTTTTGGCAAAATTGTATCTTAATTCGGAAGTCTATATCGGACAACCTAAATACACTGAGTGTCTCACATATTGTAATAAGATAATCGGAGCGGGATATACTCTGGAACCGCAATACAAAGATCTGTTTCTTGCCGATAATGATAATTCCCCGGAAGTTATTTTTCCAATAGCATTTGACGGCATTCATACAAAAACCTGGGGCGGGACAACGTTTATTATCCATGCTGCTGTCGGCGGTGATAATATGGTGCCTCAGGATTATGGTATTGACGGCGGATGGGCAGGAACAAGAACGACGAGTGCGCTTGTTGATAAATTCCCGGATGAAACGGGTGATGCCGACGGACGCGCTATGTTCTTTACCGATGGTCAGAATAAGGAGATTGAGGATATTTCGGCATTTACCGACGGCTATGCAATTACAAAATTCAGGAATGTTACTTCAGCAGGATTACCTGGGTCTGACCTTACTTTCCCCGATACCGATTTTCCTTTGTTCAGACTTGGAGATGTTTATCTGATGTACGCCGAAGCTGTTCTGCGTGGCGGTTCGGGAGGTGATATGGCTACGGCAATCGGTTATGTCAACGCTTTGCGTCAGAGAGCTTATGGCGATAATTCCGGTGATGTGTCGAGTATTGACCTTCAGTTTATAATTGATGAAAGAGCACGTGAGTTATACTGGGAAGGACACAGGAGAACAGACCTTATACGTTTCGGAATGTTCACGACATCAGCTTATCTGTGGCCCTGGAAAGGAAAAGTTGCAGACGGTACTGCCACAAACGACAGGTATAATCTGTTCCCGATACCGTCGGCAGACATAACTGCGAATCCTAATCTTGTGCAAAACCAGGGTTATTAATTTGATAATTAAAATTTTATAAAAATGAAAAAGATAATATTTTTAATAATAGTGATTGCCGGGCTTGGTTTTGTGTTCTCTTGTCAGAAGGAGACGAAAGACCCGGTACTTGATATTTCGCAAACACAAAAGCCTAATTTGACTTCTCCTGCCGATGGCGAAACATTTGTGTTAACCCAGGCTAATGCCGATGATATTATGGCAACATTTACCTGGTCACCTGCAAGTTACAATTTAAGTAATCTTGAGTCGGTGAAATATATTTTGCAAATGGATTATGCCGACAGCGGGTTTGTGAATCCCGTTAATCTGACGACAACAACAGAAACAACATACACTATAACGGTCAGTGGGATGAATCAAATACTTCTTGGTATGGAATTGTCAACGGGTGACAGTCACGATCTTGAATTTCGTGTCCGCTCTTATATCAATGAGACAACTGATTATACCGATGTTTTATCCGAAGTAATAAAACTTTCAATTACACCTTATGCCGATATTGTTTATATAAAGCCTATCTATTTACTTGGTGATGCCACACCTGTCGGTTGGGACAATACGGCAGCATTAGAAATGGCTCACATCGGCGAAGGAAAATTCGCCCGTGTCGAAACTCTGGATCCTGCTTCAGGTGATTGGTTCAAGTTTATTTCGGTTCTCGGACAGTGGGCTCCTCAATGGGGAACCGACGACACAGGAACAGGTGAACAGGGACCACTTGTTTACCGGCCTGATGAAGGTGTTCCCGATCCTCCTGCAATGCCTGTACCCGGAGTTGCCGGCAGTTATTACATCGAGGCTGATACTGCCCTGCTCGAATACCGGACAATCCTGACTTCAGGAGAGTTGTATCTTATCGGAGATGCTACGTCAGTCGGCTGGGATAACACTGCAGGTATTCAGTTTACCGAGGAACAACCTCATGTTTTTACCGTAACAACTACACTTAATGCCGAAGGAGGAATGAAGTTTCTGGAAGTTCCGGGTCAGTGGGCACCTCAGTGGGGAACTGATGCCAATGGAAATGCCGAAGAGGGAAATCTGTTTTACAGACCAACTGAATCGGTTCCTGATCCGGCAAATATTCCTGCACCGGGTAATGCCGGACAATATAAAATTACAGTTGATCTTACATCAATGACTTACTCTGTTGAACCTCAATAGAATAGTTTTGAAATAGAATTTGTGTTAAGGGCTGTCTCAGGGCAGCCCTTCTTTTTTGTTATTCATTTTTTACTCCTGTTTCAGCTATATATTTGTATCATTTTCGGTGAAAATTTTATAAAAAAAAACGGTTTCTTTCTTTAAATCACAATTAATCCGCCTTATGCACCATAAGTTTTATAAATTATTGAAATAGCCGGTAAAACTACGTATTAGTGTTAACCCTTCCGGAATTTGTATCCTTTGTTAATAGCTTAGTTGTTCTGTTTTTAAATATGCTTTTGCATAATCCGGATTAAACATAGTTTAAAACGATAGGAGTTCTTTGATATGTTTGTTTGTCTGAACCGGAAGTATTATCTCTTTGCCGTCGGGATACTTTTTAAACCACAAGTTAACAGATATCATTGTCTTCTTTCTTTTGTGTACATCCTTGTATGATGAAGACAGATGTTAATATTGTTAATAAATTTTCCGGTTTCTTAAAATAATCCTTCCCGACGTTCATCAATATTGGATTAATTTTGCACAAAATTTCAAACTATGCAACAATATCTTGATTTGCTCCGGCATGTTCTGGATAACGGTGTTAAAAAAGGCGACAGAACCGGAACAGGTACTATAAGCGTTTTCGGATACCAGATGAGATTTAATCTTGAGGATGGATTTCCGGTACTCACGACAAAAAAGCTTCATCTGCGGTCAATAATTCATGAGCTGTTATGGTTTCTGAAGGGGGATACGAATATTAAATATTTGCAGGATAACAAGGTCTCAATCTGGAACGAGTGGGCTGATGAAAACGGTGACCTCGGACCGGTTTACGGCGCACAATGGCGAAACTGGAACAACGAAGGTATTGACCAGATTTCGGAAGTGATAAAACAGATTAAGAATAATCCCGACAGTCGCCGGATGATTGTTACAGCCTGGAATCCAAGTGTTTTGCCGAAAAGCGGATTGACATTTGCCGAAAATGTCGCACAGGGACGTGCAGCACTGCCTCCCTGTCACGCCTGGTTTCAGTTTTACGTGGCTAACGGGAAGCTTTCCTGCCAGATGTATCAGCGCAGTTGCGATATTTTTCTCGGAGTCCCGTTTAACATTGCGTCATACTCATTACTGACAATGATGATGGCACAGGTGACAGGTTTAAAACCCGGTGAGTTTATCCATACACTCGGTGATGCTCATATTTATCTTAATCATATTGAACAATCAAAACTTCAGCTTACACGCAAGCCATATCCGTTACCGGTAATGAAAATAAATCCGGAGGTAAAAAGTATTTTTGATTTTAAATTTGAAGATTTCACCCTTGAAGGGTATCAGTCACATCCGCATATAAAAGGAGAGATTTCGGTGTAAGGTTTACATATAGTAAAGTGAGGGTATTAACCTTTGAGGTGGAAGCAGGCCTTGCGGGGAGAACATTTTAAAGATTGGGAAAAGCTTAAATTCATTATTAAAAGGTAGTATTTTAGAATTGTAGTTTCAACAAAATACAAAAAGGAATGACGAAAATTTCAATTATTGTGGCAGTTGCAGAAAACAATGCTATAGGAAAAGACAATAAACTGCTCTGGCACTTGTCGGAGGACTTAAAGAGATTTAAAAGACTGACATCAGGTAATCCTGTCATTATGGGGAAGAATACATATTTTTCGCTTCCTGTCAGGCCTCTACCGAAAAGGAAAAATATTGTTATTACTGACGTTCCCGGCGAGCGGATTGACGGTTGTACAATGGCCTATTCAATTGAGGATGCCATTGAAAAGATGGATAGCGATAAAGAGAATTTTATCATCGGCGGAGCTTCAATATACAGGCAGTTTATGCCTTATGCCGACAAATTATATATAACCTGGGTTCATAAATCGTTTGATGCCGATACCTTTTTCCCTGAAGTTGATGAAAAGGAGTGGAGAGAAATTTCAAGGGAGGATATAACCGATACCGACGATAAAAATCCTTATCCGCATTCTTTTGTGATTTATGAAAGAAGATAAGGTTTATTAAACAATTCGTTACTTTTGCGGTTTTATTTTTTTATAGATAACAAACAAACAGATTTAATATATTATGAAAAATAAAGTTGATGTAACCTGGACAGAAGAAATGTCCTTTGATGCACATGTAAACGGACACACAGTTGTAATTGATGCTGAAGAATCGGTTGGAGGCAGAGACCTCGGTCCCAGACCGAAGGCTTTAACCCTTGTGTCTCTCGGCGGTTGTACTGCAATGGATGTGATTTCAATCCTGAAAAAAATGCGCGTAAAACCGGATGCTTTCAGAGTTGAAGTTGAAGGTGAACTTACGGAAGAACATCCGAAATATTATCATTACATAAAACTGTACTTTATCTTTAAAGGTAAAGACCTTCCGATGGATAAAATTGAGAAGGCTATAAATCTATCTGAAACAAGATATTGCGGGGTTACCGCAATGCTTGAAAAAGCAGCAAAGATAGAGCATGAGATAATCATTGAGGAATAGTTTTTATGCAAAAAAGTTTAGCCCTGCAATTTTGCGGGGCTTTTTTGTTTGACCTGCTGATTCCACTCATCAAAAGGTTGATTCCAGTCACTCTTACCCCTAAAAGGGTAGTGGGAGAAAATCAGTGCACCGTTTCAGAGTGGACTAACTGCTTTTAATGATCTCTATGAACTCGCTTAATATCATCGCCGTAGCTCCCCAGACAGTATGGCCGCCAATATCATAATAGGGTGAATTTACTTTATATCCTCTCACATTAATTTTTTTCCATTCGGCTTTTCCTGTATTTACAAGTTTAAATAAATCCGCTTCGATTATTCCGGCGACTTCACCCGGATCAGGGGTTAGTACAGGTCTTGTATTCATATATCCCAAAACCGGAAAAACAAGAAAGTTACTTGGCGGGATATATAATTCGGTAAGTGAGCCTATAATTTTCACATCTCCTGTATCTATCCCGACCTCTTCATTAGCTTCACGAAGTGCCGTTTCATAAAAACTGCCGTCGCTCTTTTCCATTGCTCCGCCCGGAAATGATATTTGTCCGCTATGGACACCACCGTCATTCCGGCGTTTGATAAGTACGAAATAAATGTTGCTGTTATCCGGGTAGAGTAATATCAGGACGCTGCTTTTCCTTGCGTTTTTTATATCATATCCGTTAACCATTTCATTCAGCCTGATATCCGAGGCCATTTTCAGTTGTGCGGATGTTCCGGGAAGCGGGCGTTTAAGCCTGTTTTTTAACTTTACGGCAACTTCTTCAATGTTTGACATAACGGCAAAAATATCAAATTCGGAATCATTAACAGGCAATTTAAAAGGTAAATAATAAATTTTTTATAAAAAAAGCTTTGTTTTTCCAATTAATTACTAATTTTAGAGCATAATTTTAAAACGGACTGATATGCCAGCACACAAAGCAAATCCGGTCATAAAAGAAGAAGTTGTAAAGGAAAAAATCAGGGAACTGGTGCTTTACAACGATGATGTTAATACATTTGATTTTGTAATTGAAACACTGATTGAGGTCTGCGGACATGACCCTGCTCAGGCGGAACAGTGTACTCTGATTGCTCATTACAAGGGAAAATGCGGTGTGAAGTCGGGTACTCTTTCGGAACTCCGGCCGATAAAAAGTGAAATGACTAACAGAAAACTTACTGTTAGTATTATGTAGTTAAAATAAAAAAATGACCTGGACAATTATAGCGGTTTTAATCATTGTGGGATTTATTTTCCTTTTACTTGAGATTCTTGTTTTGCCGGGAACCAATGTGGCGGGAATAATCGGTTTTGTTTTGCTTATTGTGGGAGTCTGGCAGGCTTATGCAACTTTCGGAGGGAAAGCCGGAACAATAACCCTCATTGCAACGGTTGTCGTATCGGCAATAATATTGTATTATTCACTTCAGGCAAAGACCTGGAGGAGGGTCTCCTTAAAATCGGAAATAAGCAGTAAGGTTAATGTTGTTGATGAGAAGAAAGTTAAGCCCGGCGACAGAGGTAAAACCATATCAAGACTTGCTCCGATGGGAAAAGCTTATATAAACGGTGTTTATGTCGAAGTTAGTTCCGATGGTGAATTTATTGATCAGAATACCGAAATAGAAATATTAAAGATAGATCATAATAAAATAGTTGTTAAACCTTTAAATACATAATTTTATGGAAAATGCAAGTGCTTTTGTAATTATAGCAATAGGAATAGCCTCATTGTTCGGGCTATGGATTATTTTCTATTTTATTCCTGTCGGACTTTGGTTCACGGCCTTGTTGTCGGGAGTGAGAATTTCGCTTCTTCAGCTTGTATTGATGCGCTGGCGTAAGGTTCCGCCGCAGGTCATCGTAAGGAATATGATTGCTGCCACAAAGGCAGGCCTGAAAGTGAACAGGGATGAAATGGAAGCGCATTACCTTGCAGGAGGGAATGTCGGTTCGGTTATTAATGCATTGATATCTGCCGATAAGGCAAATATGAGTCTTGATTTTAAAACTGCTACTGCAATTGACCTTGCAGGCCGTGATGTTCTCGAAGCTGTTCAAATGTCGGTAAACCCAAAGGTGATTGACACCCCGCCTGTGACTGCCGTCGCCAAAGACGGTATTCAGCTTATCGCCAAGGCCAGGGTGACTGTCAGAGCAAATATTAAGCAACTTGTGGGTGGTGCCGGTGAAGAAACGGTACTTGCCAGAGTAGGAGAGGGGGTTGTCTCCTCAATAGGTTCCGCCGATTCTCATAAATCGGTGCTTGAAAATCCAGATTCCATATCAAGAGTGGTGCTTGAGAAAGGGCTTGATTCGGGAACGGCATTTGAAATACTTTCGATTGATATTGCAGATATTGATATCGGGAAAAATATCGGTGCGGCTCTGCAAATGGATCAGGCAAATGCCGACAAGAATATCGCTCAGGCAAAAGCTGAAGAGCGAAGAGCAATGGCTGTTGCTACGGAGCAGGAGATGAAAGCAAAGGCACAGGAAGCAAAAGCAAATGTTATTCAGGCCGAAGCGGAAGTTCCCCTCGCAATTGCCGAAGCTTTCAGAAATGGAAATCTTGGAATTATGGACTATTATAAATTCAAGAATATCCAGGCTGATACAAATATGAGAGAATCAATTGCACAGCCTCCTTCACATCCAAAAGGAGGAATAAAGAATGATAAAAAATAAATTGTAGTGATATTGTTAAAAGCCGGGTTCAGGAAGTGCCCGGTTTTTTATTGTCCTCTGGAATAATATGTTGTTGGAAATATACTTTTTTTTGAAAAAAATTGTTTACATAATAAAAAAACTACTTTTGCACCGGAAAATATGGAAATGTAAATGTCACAGTCTGATATAAATAGAAGGATAAGATCGAATTATTCCGAAATATTACGTCTTTGCAGACCTTTCCTGAAGAAGAAGGAATTGCCGCAGTTGCGGGATGCCTTTATGTTTGTTCTTGATTATCATAGACAGGATTGGGAAGAAACGGGGGAAGAGTACCTATATCATTCTATTGAGGTAGCAAAAATTGCATTGCAGGAACTTAATCTCGGGACAACAACCGTTATTTGCTCCCTGCTTCATAATGTTGTTGACGGTGAAAAAGTAACGGTTAAAACCATCCGGGATAAATTCGGTGATGAGGTTGCCGTTATCGTTGAAGGTTACACGAAGTTGTCGAATATTCAGACTGAAAAAATCTCAGTTAATTCCGGTAATTTCAGGGAGCTTTATCTCTCACTGGTTAAAGATATTCGTGTTATACTCATTAAGTTGGCTCACAGGCTTTTTGACATGCGTAACTTCGGACAACTGTCAGAGTTTCAGAGAAATCGTTATACAAATGAGGTAAATCATATTTATATCCCGATTGCACACAGGCTCGGTTTGTATCATATAAAGGCCGAGTTGGAGGAGCTTTGGCTTAAAAATGTCAAGCCGGATGTTTACAATTCAATTGCGCAAAAAATCCGTGAGTCAAAAAAGAAACAGCTTGTTTATATCCGGGATTTTATTGATCCGGTGGAAAGGGAGCTTACAAAACAGGGATTTGAGTTTGAGATAAAAGGCCGTCCGAAGTCAATACACTCCATTTGGAGGAAGATGAAAAAGCAGAATGTCGTTTTCGAGCAGGTTTATGACCTTTTTGCAATCAGAATCATTATTGATACCGATAAAAAGAATGAAAAATCAGACTGCTGGAAGATTTATTCGATAGTTACCGATATTTACCAGCCTAATCCAAAACGTTTGCGTGATTGGATTACAACTCCAAAAGCCAGTGGTTATGAGTCGCTGCATACAACAGTGATGGGACCGAACGGAAAATGGGTTGAGGTTCAGATACGCTCTAAAAGGATGGACGAAGTAGCCGAAAAAGGACTTGCCGCTCACTGGAGATATAAAGAGGGTGGCGGTAAAAAGGAGCAGGAAGAGTGGATGAGTACAATACGGTCGGTAATTGAAAATCCATCCAAATCTTCTCTCGAAAAAAGAGACCTTGCAAAGATTGAGCTTTATAAGGATAAGATTTTCGTCTTTACTCCCGAAGGTGACCTGAAAAAACTGCCTGCCGGAGCAACGGTGCTCGACTTTGCCTATGACATACATACCAGTGTGGGAGATATGTGCAGTGGTGCCAAAGTAAATAATAAAAATGTACCGATCAGATACGAATTACAGAACGGTGATAAGGTTGAGATAATTACCTCAAAAACCCAGAAACCCAAACTCGACTGGCTTAACTTTGTTGTTACGAATAAAGCGAAGTCCAAAATAAAACGCTCAATCAAAGAAGAAAAATACCAGGAGGCCGAACTGGGAAAGGAAATCCTGCGCAGAAAGCTGAGAAACAGAAAAATACAGTTCACCGACTCTGTAATTGACAAACTGATAAAGCAATATAAACTCAAATCTTCAATTGACCTTTATTACCTCATTGCCATTGAAAAAATTGATGTCGGGGATATTAAGAAAACCCTTGAGCAGGATGAATTGCCTGAACAGGCTCATGAACAGGAGAAGGAGCAAAAGGTTTTGAAACCTGTTGTGAGCGGCAATGACGATGCAATGGTTATTGGTGATGATATCGGTAACCTGAACTATGAACTTGCCAAATGTTGTAATCCTATTTCGGGAGATGCCGTTTTTGGGTTCGTTACAGTCGGAAAAGGAATAACAATTCACAGAATCAACTGCCCTAATGCCGCACAACTGCTGTCGAAATACAATTACAGGGTCATTGATGTAAAATGGCGTAAAACGGACGAATCAAAGACATATCTGACAACTTTAAGAGTTACGGGTGAGGATAGAATGGGAATACTCAGCAATATTACTCAGATAATTTCAAACGACCTTAAGGTAAATATGGTTTCATTGAATGTTGAATCGAAAGGTGACAGAAGATTCGACGGAAGATTTAAGCTCAGGGTCAAAGATACGGGGCATTTGAACACCTTGATTCATAAGATATTAAAAGTGAACGGTGTGGAGAAAGCCGTAAGACTCAACAGTGAGACGACAGAGAGTTAGATGAAATAACAAAACACAAATGATAACCATTGAGGAAGGAAAATATTACCGGTTTGGAATTGAAAGTGAAGTGACGGGCATTGATGGTGAAAAACTTTTAAAATTGTCTGACCCGAATGGTGTGAAATATCTGCTAAATGCTCAATGGTATAAGAATTATGACCTTAAAACGGGTGAAACCGTAATTTGTCATATTGATAAAATTAATTGCAGCGGCAGAATATTTATTGAACCTGTGCACCCTGTTTATAAACCTGATGAAATATACGATTTCAAAATAGCTGAATCGGTAAAAACTGAAGATGGTAATTATTTTCTTGTAAAAGATATTTTTGATAATAAGATTGAAATACCTGAGGTTGATTTGCCGCGCGGTTCAAAATCCGGTGACGTTGTCCGGTGCCGTGTATTGACTGTGAAAAAGGGAAAGCCGGTATTGGTTCCTGTTGCGGCTGAGCCTGATTATTCGGGTTTTAATGAAGGTGATGACTACCTGTTTAAAGTTTCGGGTTCAAAAAGGTATTCGGGAAAATATTCTTTCTTTATTTTGGTTGATAATGAAGGAAAAGAGTTTTTGTTGCGGAAAAAGTTTTATGAGGAATATGGGATAAAAACCGGAGATACAATCAAATGCAAATTTAAAAAGACAGGAAAGGAGTACTATTTTGAACCGGAACATCCATATTATAAAAAAGGCGGAAAATATGAGTTTTTCATTATCGGGGAAGATTTTATTTATACTTACCCTGACGGAAAAGAGGAGGCAATAGTTTTGCTGAATAATTACGGCAAGGAAATCCTGGTCAGACGGAAGAATATCACATTGGATTCAAACAAAATAAGCTGCGTTGTAAAAGATATTGTTAAAGGACAGTTGGTGCTTGATTGCTCATAATCGCAACGTGGATGAGCTTTCGCAC
>CAYOZZ010000181.1:0-3552 GCA_964408535.1 uncultured Bacteroidales bacterium
AAAACTATTTGAGCAGAAAATTATAAATCCCCACGAATGACACAAATTAACACGAAGAAAATTAGTGAAAATCCGTGAAATTAGTGGGCAAAGAAAAAAGTAGAATCAGTGGAGAAGAAGTGATAGGTAAACAGTATCAAATTGAATATAGTTGATTTACAACATATTATCTCACAAGGTGAAAGCGAAACAGTTGAGTTTAAACAGTCATTCTCAAAGGCTGTTATTGAAACTATTGTTGCTTTCTCCAATACTAAAGGTGGAAAGGTAATAATAGGTGTCAACGATATAAAGGATATTGTCGGAGTGTCAGTAACTGATGAAACGGTGCAAAAGTGGATTAATGAGATCAAGCAGAATACTGAGCCTGCAATTTATCCGATTATAGATATTGTTAATTTTGAAGGCAATACAGTTGTTATATTTACAATAAATGAATTTCCGATAAAACCTGTTGCTTTCAAAGATAGGTTCTTTTTAAGAAAGCATAATTCAAATCATAAGTTAAGTGTTGATGAAATCAGTGAGTTACGCTTTACCAGTTTGAATTATTCTTTTGATGCTTTCGAGGTAGAAACATCATTTGAACAACTTGATAACAGTTCATTACAATATTTTATTAAAAAGGTTAAAGATAGTGGTAGATTTAAGCTGACAAATAATATTAAGCAGGATCTCATAAAGCTTGGTTTAATAAAAAACGGTAAATTGACCCGGGCAACAGAATTGTTGTTTGGTTTGCATCACACGAATATTCATATAGGACGGTTTAAATCGGAAACAACTATTATTGATGATTTAATGATACGAAGCCCATTGGTTTTGGCCGTTGATGAAGCTATGGATTTTATTAAGAAAAATATTCGTTTGGGATTTGAATTTGGTGGTGAAACTACTAAGAGAACAGAAAAATGGCAATTCCCTATTCCGGCAATTCGCGAATTACTTTTAAATGCAATTGTTCACAGGGATTATACTAATCCGACAGATGTAATAATTAAAATATTTGATGAAACTATTGAAATAACAAATCCCGGTAAGCTGATGGGAGATTTGACTGTCGAAAAAATTGAATCGGGTGATTATATTTCGCAACATAGAAATAAACTTTTAACAGAAGTTTTTTATCTTACGGGAGATATTGAGAAATATGGTACCGGCTTTAGAAGAATTGCAGAATGGTTTAAGGATTATCCAAATTTAAACTATAAGATGAAAGAACTGTCGGGATATATTCAATTAAAAATCTATCCTGTAAATGTGCCTGTAAATGTGCCTGTAAATGATAGACAAAGAAAAATTTTATATGATGTATTGAAAAACAACCGGATAACTCAGGCAGAATTAGCTTATAGATATAATGTTAACAGAGAAACTATTAAAAGAGACCTGAAAAAACTAAAAGAGCTTAATCTGATAAAACGTATAGGCCCCGCCAAAGGCGGACACTGGGAGATAATAAATAGATAGGCTGTTTTGCCATCATTAAAACTTTATGATTCAACATAGATAAAAACCATTAAGGCATTAAGGAACATTAAGATTGAATGGTAAGATAGTTAATACCCAAGAATGACACGAATTAACACGAAAAAATATTAGTGAAAATCCGTGAAATTAGTGGGCAAAAAAAAGTGGAATTAGTGGAGACGAAGTGAAAAAACTCCTATACACATACATCATAATTCTGATATTACTGGCAATATTGCTAATTAACGGAACAAGCTCAATGCTCAACAACAACTACCTGTTACACATACGTTGGGATTACCTCGTGCACGCACTGGTCTATATCCCGCTTGTACCTCTGATTATGATTGCCTTCAGCGGTTGGAAAGTAAAGCCGCACGGCTGTTATAATGGTATCACTGCTATTTGCCTCCTCCCTCGAAGGAATACAGTATTTTATACCATAAAATATTGTATCTTTGTAAAAAGACTCAATTATGCAAAGTAAATACGATTTTGGCATACCAGGTATCAACGAATTATATTTTTGGGATGTTGATTTAAACACTTTGGATGTTCTTAAATCGAAAAGACTGATCATCGAAAGGGTAGCAACCCTTGGAAACATTGATGAATTAAAATCGTTGGTCAATTTTTACGGTAAAAAAGAAATAATTAATACATTACTCAAGCTCAATTATCTTGATCCTAAAACATTAAACTTTTTTTCGCTATTATTCGATTTACCTAAAAGCAGTTTTAAATGCTTTACACGAAGACAGTTGACAAAGCGACCATTGAACTCCTGAAAAGTTTGCAATCAAAAGCGTATTTAAAAGGCTTCCATCTTGTCGGAGGTACGGCGCTTGCACTTAGAATCGGACACCGCAAATCAATTGATTTGGATTTGTTTTCATCTTTTGGTTTTGATGAAATGCATATATTGGAAAAACTTTCTGCCGATTATGATTTCAACTTGTTTTTTTCATCATCCAATACGCTAAGAGGTAGTATCAATGGTGTTAAAGTTGACATACTTGCCCATCGCTACAATTATGTTGATCAGCCGGTTATTAAAGAAGGAATAAGTATGCTTTCATTGAAAGACATAACAGCAATGAAACTTAATGCTATTTCCGTAAGTGGACAAAGGGTAAAAGATTTTATTGATATTTATTTCCTTTTACGATGTTATAGCCTGAAAGATATGATATCGTTTTATAAGAAAAAATACTCACAATTCAATGAAGTAAATGTTTTAAAAAGTCTTGTATATTTTGAAGATATTGATTTTTCGGATTGGCCCGAAATGGTTATAAGGCAAAAAGTACAATGGGAAGAAATAAGAAGTAAACTTGAAACAGAAGTTAAAAACTATTTGAGCAGAAAATTATAAATCCCCACGAATTACACAAATTAACACGAAGAAAAGTTTAAGTACCCACGAATGACACAAATTAACACGAAAAATAATATTGGTGAAAATCCGTGAAATCAGTGGGCAAAAAAAAGTGGAATTAGTGGGGACAAAGTGATCACAGATTAACACGAAGAAAAGTTTAAGTACCCACGAATGACACGAATTAACACGAAAAATAATATTAGTGAAAATCCGTGGAATTAGTGGGCAAAAAAAAGTGAAATCAGTGGTCAAGAAGTTATAGATAAACAGTATTCAATTGAATATAGCTGATATACAACATATTATCTCACAAGGCGAAAGCGAAACGGTTGAGTTTAAAAGGAATTTTAATAACGAAACTATTGTTACGCTTGCAGCCTTTGCAAATACTAATGGTGGGTCTGTTTATATTGGTGTTGATGACAAAAGAGAGATTACAGGTGTTACGGTTTCCGGTGAAAGTGTGCAAAACTGGGTGAATGAAATAAAGAATAAAACAGCGCCATCAATAATCCCGGATGTTGAGGTATTTGATATTAATTCCCGAAGTATTGTTTGTTTTTCAATATTTAACCCGGGTACACTTTATGGAAATCTTACTGTTGATGACCTTAAAACAGATGATTATCAATCCAATACACGGAATAAATTAATTGCTGAAGCATTCTATTTAACAAAAGATATAGAAAAATATGGTAGTG
>CAYOZZ010000182.1:0-11392 GCA_964408535.1 uncultured Bacteroidales bacterium
CTTTAAACCAGGATTTCTCAAGTTCGGCAGGTGACGAAATATGATAACTGTTACTGTTTACGGATTTACATATTCCGTACAGATATTTTCCGTTTGAGCTATGCTTTCCGCTGATAAAAACAACAACATCATTTTCCCGGCTGAACTCTTTCAGATGATCGCCCCTGCCGGAAACAAGTTTGCATACTGTATTATAATGTATAAAATCGTGCGGCCCGCCTCGCTCCTCATACCTTTTTCTTAGTATCCCGACAAGCTTTTCATATTCATATTTGTTTTTGGTTGTCTGGGCAAAGAGACGTAACGGTTTGGAAGTATCAATAATATCAGCTTCATCAGGTGATTCAATTATGATTAAAGTATAATCCGTTTGACCGGCAAGACCAATAGCTTCGGGGTGTGTTTTCTTTCCGAAGAGAGCCACCTGTCCGTCAATCTTCTTCATCTCATAATAGGCATTTTTTACTCTTTTCTGAAGTTTAACAACTATCGGGCAGGTTGCATCAATTATGTTCAAACCGTTTTTTTTTGCAATTTCATAAGTTTCGGGCGGTTCACCGTGTGCACGCAATAATATTGCAGCATCCCGTGCATCGTGCAGTTTGTTGTGATTAATAGTGACCATCCCTTTCCGTTCCAGCCGGGTTATTTCCTCCTCATTGTGAACAATCTGTCCGAGACTATAGAGTTTGCCCGACTCTTTAAGCCTTTGTTCGGCAATTTCAATGGCCTTTTCTACTCCAAAACAAAACCCGGAATCGGAATCAATGGTAATTTTCATTAAACTGTTCGTTATTTGCTCTTCCGCTTGAAATCCGAAAGTTTAGTTGTGACGGTAATATAGTTTGGTGAGCCTGTAAGATGATAGGTTGACCTTGCATAACTGAAATAAAACTTGGAAATCCGGAATGCAAGTCCCCAGGAAAACCCTACCATTGCAGTTTTCGAGACAACTTTAAGCTCCTGCCTCCGCTTGTAATTATAGCCGGCTCTCAGGCTGATGTTTTTCCCGATATAAAGTTCCGCTCCGAAAACAATATGTCTCATAAAGTTATCGGCAAAATCCTCAAAACCGCTTTTCTTTATCACCTCTCCCGTTATCGGGTCGGTTGTGTTATCATTGGGATCATCATAACTCAAATCCCATTTCTCAATATGATTATACAGAATTGAATATCTGAAAGGAAGATGTTTTAACCTGTTGGAAATACCGGCCTGTAATTCAAACGGAAGCGATTCTACATTTTCGCCCGAATATGTAGTTATCTGTCTCCCGATATCGCGGGCAACCAGCGATGCCGTAAACAATCTGTTCGGACTGTTATAACTTCCGGCCACATCAACGCCCATACCGAAAGAATTATAAGACTCTAAGGAGGAATAAATCAGTTTTAAATTTGCACCTATTGAGAATAACGAATCAAGCTGCCGTCCCCAGCCTATTGTCAAGGCGGATTCTCCTGCATAAAACTGTCCCGATCTTGCTCCTGTTTCATCTGCATAATCAAACTTACCGTAACTAACATATTTCATTGAGGCGATAAAACTGCCGATAGTGCTGAATGTCTTTGAATAGGTTGCCGTTCCGTAATTAACATCCGAGAAAAAGTCAACATAAGCAACACCGAGTTTATCACTCATTCCCGGAGTTATCAACGAGGGGTTTGAAGGTGCGAGGTTAAGGTCATCATCTTTTATTGTAAGGAAATCACCTCCCATACCTGCAATTCTTGCTGATGTTGTAAGATTAAGAAAAGAATAAGTTTCGTCTCCGCCTATTTGCGCAAAGATATGGTTATAAAATATTGAAAATATTGCTATAAAAACTGTAAAACCTTTTTTCACTAAACAAGTGTTTTTAAGAATGTAAAAAAATTTATTCGGTAAAGATAAACTGAAAACGCAATCTTTTAAAAATTATTATACAGAAAAAAAGTTAAAAATGTGTTAATACTAAAACATCCCGCCTGAGGCGGGATGTTTTTCAATTTATTTTAAAGCATCAACTATCGCCTTAAAGGCATCGGGATGGTTCATCGCCAAATCGGCAAGAGCCTTCCTGTTGAGTTCGATACCCTTTTTATGGACAAGTCCCATAAACTCGGAATATGACATTCCATACTGGCGAACCGCTGCATTGATTCTCTGAATCCAGAGACCTCTGAAGTTTCTCTTTTTTACTCGTCTGTCGCGGTATGCATACAATTGGCCTTTTTCGTATGCATTTTTGGCCACCGTCCAAACATTTTTCCGTCTTCCAAACTGGCCTTTGACCTTTTTGAAGACTTTTTTCTTTCTTTGTTTTGCTGCTACAACATTTACTGAGCGTGGCATAATTTTTCGATTTTTTTGCTTTAGCGTCCCGGTTAAGGGAACTTTAACGGGCTAAAGTCAAGTTAAACATTTAATTAATTTACTTTGCAAGCAATTCTCTTACATTTTTGGCATCTGCCTTGTCAACAATTGTGAAATAGCCGAGATTACGTTTCTGCTTCTTCGTCTTTTTCGTCAAAATGTGACTTTTGTAAGCATGCTTCCTTTTTAATTTCCCTGAGCCGGTAAAAGAGAATCTCTTTTTAGCACCCGACTTCGTCTTCATCTTTGGCATTATTTATCTGTTTTTAATTAGTAAGTTTATAAATACTATTTTTTCGGAGCAAGTATCATTATCATCCTTTTACCTTCAAGTTTAGGCAATCGCTCAACCTTACAATAATCTTCCAGCTCCTGTGCAAACCTCAACAGGATTATCTCCCCTTTTTCTTTATATATAATCGAACGTCCTCTAAAAAATACATCAACCTTAACCTTGGCACCTTCTTCAAGAAACTTCTGAGCATGTTTCAGTTTAAAATTAAAATCATGATCATCTGTATTAGGCCCCAGTCTGATCTCCTTAACAACAACCTTGGCTGTCTTTGCATTAATCTCCTTTTGTTTTTTCTTCCTGTCATAAAGAAACTTTCTGTAATCAATTATCTTACAAACAGGAGGATTTGCTGTTGGAGAAATCTCAACGAGATCAAGATCCTGTTCGTCAGCAAGTCTTAATGCTTCACGAAGCTGATAAATTCCGGTTTCCACATTTTCACCGACAACCCTGACCATTGGAGCGGTAATACGGTGATTCACCTTAAAAGGCTCCTCTTTTCTGCGGAAATTCCGTCGCTGGTATCTTTTAACTTGTTTTGCTATTTTAAAATCCTCCGTACTTTAATTTATAAATAACTTTTTATTGTATATATTTATTTGTTAATCTCTTTTTCAATCTCATCATTAATCAAATCCACAAATTCCCGTATTGAGAATGTACCGATGTCACCTTTTCCCTGCCTTCTGACCGATACTGTTCCTTCACCCTCTTCCTTTTCACCGACTATCAGCATATACGGGATTCTCTTCAGTTCGGCATCCCGTATCTTTTTACCGGTCTTCTCACTTCTGCCGTCAATTTGGGCGCGAATTTCGGAATTATTCAGCAAATACAAAACTTTTTCTGCATATTTTTGATATTTTTCGCTGATTGGCAATATTATAGCCTGCTCGGGAGTGAGCCAAAGCGGGAATTTTCCCTCGGTATGTTCAATCAAAACAGCAACAAATCTTTCCATTGAACCGAACGGCGCACGATGAATCATAACCGGCCTGTGCTTTTCATTATCAGCGCCAATATACTCAAGCTCAAATCTTTCCGGCAGATTATAATCAACCTGGATTGTACCGAGCTGCCACTTCCTGCCAAGTGCATCCCTGACCATAAAATCCATCTTCGGGCCGTAAAAAGCAGCTTCACCATATTCAATGATGGTGTTCAGACCGCTCTCCTCTGCAACCTCCATAATAGCCTTCTCCGCTTTCTCCCAGTTTTCGTCGGAGCCGATATACTTTTCCCTGTCGTCAGGGTCGCGTAATGAAATCTGGACGATAAAATCTTCAAAATCAAGCGCCGTAAATATTTTCATTACGATTTTCATCACTCCCTTAAATTCATCCTTCACCTGATCGGGAGTACAGAAAATATGTGCGTCATCCTGTGTAAAGCCCCTCACACGTGTAAGTCCGTGAAGTTCACCGCTTTGCTCATACCGGTAAACAGTACCGAATTCGGCATACCTTATCGGCAATTCACGGTATGAGTGGGGTTTCGATTTATATATCTCGCAATGATGAGGACAATTCATAGGTTTCAGGAAAAATTCCTCACCTTCGATAGGAGTGGAAATCGGTCTGAAAGAATCCTCACCGTATTTATCGTAATGACCTGATGTTTTGTACAAATCAACTTTCCCGATATGGGGAGTAATTACAGGCTCGTAACCGGCTTCGCGCTGAACTTTTTTCAGGAAATTTTCAAGTCTTTCACGAAGTTGCGCTCCTTTCGGCAACCAAAGTGGCAACCCTGCTCCTACCCTTTGCGAAAAGGTAAAAAGTTCAAGCTCTTTTCCTATCTTACGATGGTCCCTTTTCTTAGCCTCTTCAAGACGGACAAGAAATTCGTCAAGCTCTTTTTTCTTCGGAAAAGCAATGCCGTACAATCTTGTAAGCTGCTTCCTGTTCTCGTCACCACGCCAGTATGCACCTGCAACGCTTAATATTTTAACGGCTTTTATAACTCCGGTATTTGGAATGTGTGGACCGCGACATAAATCGGTAAAATTACCCGATCTGTAAAAAGTTATTTCCCCGTCTTCCAGTTCGTTAATAAGCTCCAGCTTATATTCGTCACCCTTCTCAGTGAAGTACTTAATTGCATCCTCTTTAGAGACCTCTGTACGGATAAATTCCTGTTTCTGACGGGCAAACTCCAGCATTTTATCCTCAATCTTTTTAAAATCGTGCTCCGAAATCACCTTATCACCAAGGTCAATATCGTAATAAAAGCCGTTTTCAATATCAGGTCCTATGCCGAACTTGGCACCGGGGTAGAGCGCTTCAACAGCCTCTGCCATAATATGAGCGGATGAGTGCCACATAGTTGCCTTTCCCTCTGCATCATTCCAGGTAAACAACTGTAGCTCGGCATCATGATTAATAGGTCTGGTTGCATCCGTCACCTCACCATCCACCTTTGCCGACAACACATTACGTGCAAGCCCCTCACTTATGCTTTTCGCAATATCAAGAGCCGTAACACCCTCTTCATACTGTCTTACCGTTTTATCCGGAAATGTTATATTTATCATATCAACCGATGTTCAAAAAAAATTGGGTGCAAAGGTACAAAAAAGAATAAGATGAAATACAAAAGAAAAAATATGACTGGAAACTTTTCATATTTTACAATGCGGGACACAAATTTTTAAAATAAGAATACTTGCTGCTTATATTAATTCAGGAACTCGTTTGTTACAACACCAAGATGATACAAAACTGAAATATTACTGCAAAAATCCGTTAATTCCGCTGTAACTCTTTCTCTCCAAAAACCAGAGCCTGATAAGTATAAATATCAGCATCTTTCCAGCCGTCCCAGCCTATTCCGGCCTTGTCTCTTGCACAGTGACCGAGAAACTGCTCAAGGTCCCAGCCGGTTTCTGTTGCTACCTGCGGCAGAAAAGTTCCCGCCCTGAAACCCTTCTTAATATAAATTCCATCCCTGCCAAGCACTATCTCATCAACGGAATTAATCTTTTTCATCGGTGTAAGAACCGAAATTTCAATATCAATATCATCAAGCTCTGTTTTATCAACCGGCTGAAAACGCGGGTCTTGTGTTGCAGCGGCAACAGCCATTTCCTGAACAATCCGGTATAACGGCTTATCAGCTTCAAAATGGCCGATACAACCGCGCAATCTACGGTTTTCATTCAGAGTAACAAATGCTCCCGCTTTTACTTTTAAATTATCTGAATAATCGTCAGGGTTTAATCCGGGTAGTGTCCCTGTTTTAACGTACTGCTCCACAGTTGTCCGTGCAATTGCAAGCAACTGTTTTTTATCTTCATCAGTAAGAATAAAATTCATTTTATTTTTAGTTTTAATTGTTTTTTCAAGGATAATGGAATTATACCCTACAACCCTTCTTCTGTCACCGATTTCAGCATCTCCCGAATTTTTATATTGTAAAAGTTCGTATTCAATATCATTTCTGTTTTCAGTCATATATAGTAATGTAAGGATGGAAGTCCATCCGCAGGCTCTTGTAGCAAGTTCCGGTACGCCGGAGTTAGCAGGGTTTTGTATTTCTTTTAAAAAAGAGCCGGGATTATTTGAAATAATCGCCTCAGCGGTTTTTCTATCAAGCCTGACAGCATCATCGTAAGAAGGGTAATGCGAAAAATCGGAGCTGATTATAAACAGATTGTTTTCATTCAGATAAGGTTTCAGCACCTTCGCAATTTTACGGCAATCGGTTGCCGTCTGTGTACCGATAACAATAGGAACAATCTGAAACGGTATTTTCATCCGGTACTGCAGCAAAGGCAACTGAACCTCAATACTATGTTCGCCGGTATGGGCTTCTGGCACGTAAGAAAATATCTTATTTTCACTAATCAGTTTGTTTGCAAGATCAATATTCACCCTCACTTCACCCAAAGGAGTTTCATAATTCCCGGCACTGTATATTGACGCACCCTGATAGTAAGCCCTATGGCTTGAGGCTATGATAAAAATATTGTCATACTTTTTATCGGGGTCAATCCGGTTAAAGCTTGTCGCAGCCACCTCACCGGAATAGACATATCCTGCGTGCGGACTTATTATTGCCAACACATCACCCGGTTTTGAAGGCAAAGCCTTTTCAAAAAGCCCCTTTATCATTTTCCTTAATACGGCAGAATCCGCCGGATAAAACTGTCCGGCAACGGCCGGTTGCCTGTTTAAAAGTTGCCTTTCAGAGCCATTATCCTGTTTTCTGTCCTGAGCCGAACAGTCGGTAAAAAAAGTTAACAGTACAAATAAGCTGATGTATGCGGGTTTTACGTAAGCCATTTTTATTTAATTTCGTGAAAAATTCCAATCAAAAACGACATAACAAATTTAGCAAATGTTTTTGAATGAGAAAAAAAATTATCGAATTTCTGCAATTTCGCTCGGTTTCACGGCTGTAATAACACAAATTATAGTGATTCGTGAATTCCTGTCAGTGTTCAGCAGCAACGAACCGGTAATTGGTATCATCTTCTCAAACTGGATGTTACTCACCGGGTTAGGAGCATATCTCGGTAAATTCAACATCCTGAAAAACAAAAATCTTCTTGCGGTTTTTCAATTTCTGACAGGAGCAATTCCATTGATTACGGTTTTCTTAATATCTGCCCTCAGAAACCGGATTTTCACACCCGGAAGAATGCTCAGCCCTTTCGAGATTTATTACAGCTCATTTGTTCTTCTCATTCCTTTCTGTATTCTTACCGGTTTTCTGTTTACCATAATTTCAAAAAACTTCTCCGGCTTACTTAAAAGCAACCGGATCAGCAACATATACTCTCTCGAATCACTCGGCAGCATAATAGGCGGACTGCTGTTTAACTTCCTGTTTCTCTTCGTTTTCAGTACTTTTAACAGTCTCAAAATACTTTTCATCATTAACTCGTTAATTTCTGTCCTGTTTCTGTTTGTTTTTAAGAAAAATTATGCAGGTATCATTACGTCAATTACCGTGTCGGTACTTGTTTTTTTGATAATTCCGAAAAATTTTGATAAAAAGGCTCTGGAATATCTCTATCCTAACCAGGAAATTCTTGATTACAGCGAAACACCGTTTGGAAAAATAATTGTCACAAAGACATCGGATCAGTTGAATTTTTATGAAAACGGAACAACGCTTTTCTCAACAGGAGACGTAATAAAAAACGAAGAGGATATTCACTACGCCATGGTTCAGAATCCCGGCAACAAAAACATACTTCTGGTGTCAGGAGGAATTTCTGGAACGGTAAAGGAGATTTTAAAATACGATATTAATTCACTGGATTATGTTGAGATAAACCCCTGGCTGATTAAGACCGGCAACAGGTTCACAAAAAATATCGAAGAAAATCAAAAGGTCAGAATTATAAATAAAGATGCCAGGCTTTTTCTTAAAAGTACAGGGAAAAAATATGATGTTGTTATAATTAATCTGCCTTCTCCGTCAAATATCGAGATAAACAGATATTACACTCTTGATTTTTTTAAAGATGTTAAAAATAATATGACAAAAAAGGGTGTTTTATCGGTAAGCCTCCCTCCAACCACAAACTATGCAGGAGCTGAATCAGTTAATATTCAGTCGGTTATTTTCTCAACTTTAAGCAGAGTCTTTACGAATATCATTATAATTCCGGGAGGGAAAAATTATTTTCTTGCATCCGACGGTATGTTGAGCTATAAAATTGCGGAACTGATTGAGTCGAGGCAAATTAATACCGATTACGTTAACAAATATTATATTGACGACGTCCAAAACATGACAAGAGGAAAGAGACTGACGGAAGAACTAAACAAAAATGCAGAAGTGAATAAAGATTTTAAGCCGGTTGCAAGTTTTCTGCAATGGAAATACTGGCTTGCACATTTTAATATAACGGGAAATATCTGGATTTTCATACTTACAATCCCTGTTTTAATATCTGTTTTAAGAATGAACCTAATAAATACCGCTCTTTTCACCACAGGATTGACTTCTATTTCAACGGAAATAATCCTGATAATTTCATTTCAGATACTTTACGGATATATTTACCAAATGACCGGTATATTCATCACGTTTTTTATGATTGGCCTTGCTTTCGGTTCTTTCAGGTTTTATAAAATATTTGATACGACTATTAAAGACTACTCATTTATTCAGTTTACGTTCGGGATATACACACTTTTAACGGCTTTTGTAATTTTTTTATTGAATTTACTTTCGGCAAACAGTATTATTGTACATATTGTTTTTCTTATAATGATTTTTATTTCAGGCACCTTAACCGGGACACAGTTTTCGCTTGCAACAAAGCTTACCGGAGGCTCCATAGCAAAGATATCCGCGGATTCGTACAGCTCCGAAATAACAGGCTCGGCATTCGGTGCCCTGATAGTTTCAGCCGTTCTGATACCGGTTTTGGGAATTTTCATCACCTGCATTCTGATTGGTGTGTTGAACCTGATTGTTGCTTCTTTTATATTTTCAAAAAGCAAACTTTACTGATTAATCCCCAACGGGAATAAAAAAATTTTCATATTACCGTAAATTAAAAAATGACAGAAATGTTTTTCGTCGTACACGATAATTTTATAATTTTACATCTCAATAAAATCTTGTGTTGTGGAAAGAGAAAAAATCACAAAAAGAGAGTTTATCAAAAAGAGCACTCTTGGAATCGGTGCTCTGACACTCGGATTGAATTCCATCAATCTGTTTGGTAACCCTTTTTCATTTTTTAACAGCAATACCATACCAAAAATGCTACCCCCGGGGCTTGACAAATTCAGCATAGAAGCAAAGCACTGGGTTATGACACCCAAAGGAATTAAATGTCAGATATGTCCCAACGAATGCAAGATAAAAACGGGTGAAACAGGCGATTGCCGTACAAAAACAAACATTGACGGAACACTTTACAGCATAGCTTACGGAAATCCCTGCGCCGTTCATATTGACCCGGTTGAAAAAAAACCGCTCTATCACTTTCTTCCGTCAAGCAAAGCCTTTTCAATTGCCACTGCCGGTTGCAACCTTGCCTGTCTGAACTGTCAGAACTGGGAGATATCGCAGGCAAGTCCCACAAAAACAAGAAATGCAGACCTTATGCCGGAAAAAGTCGTATCGCAGGCAATTGCAAACAACTGTGAATCCATCGCATACACATATTCCGACCCTGTTGCTTTTTATGAATACACTTATGATACTGCAAAAATTGCAAGACAGAAAGGGATAAAAAACATACTTGTTTCAGCCGGATATATCAATGAAAAACCGCTAAGGGAGTGGTGCCAGTACATTGATGCAGCCAATATTGACCTGAAATCATTCAGTAACGAGATTTATGAAATGCTGAATGCCGGAACTCTGGAACCGGTTTTGAATACGCTTAAGATTCTTAAAGAGGAAGGAATCTGGCTCGAAATCACAAACCTTATTGTGCCGACCTGGAATGACGATATGGATATGATAAAACGTATGTGCGACTGGCTCACATCAAATGGATTTAAGGATACACCACTGTTTTTCAGCAGGTTTCACCCACAGTATCAACTTACCAACCTTCCTCCGACCCCTGTTTCAACTCTGACAAAAGCAAGAGAGATTGCCATAAAATCGGGGATAGACTTTGTTTACATCGGAAATGTGCCCGGCTCTGACGGCGAAAATACCTACTGTCCGAATTGTAAAAACCTGCTTATTGAGAGGAAAGGTTTCAGGATTTTGAAAAACAATATTCTTAACGGTAAATGCAACTCTTGCGGCCACAGTATTCCGGGAGTATGGAGGAGTTGATTATAAACACATAAATATTTAGAAGTCCAAGTATTTTTATTATTCATAAATAAATTATAAAAAACAGTCGAATTACCAAACAAAAAATGAATATTTCCGTATTAAGGAAACAATTAATTAAATAAAGTACGAAATAAAAGAATTATAAGAATGAAACAAAGAGTTAAAATTGTAAAAGTATTGCTTTTTCTTAGTGTATTTTTCGGTTATCTGACATCAAACGGCCAGACGGATTATGATACAGTATGCTCCGGTGCCGAAGAATTTTATAAAGTAATCAAAACGGAAGGTTCCAAATACACCTGGGTAATAAGCAGTGGCGGAACAGCAACATATGGGGTTGACACAAAAAGCGACAGTATAAGAGTAAAATGGAAAAATACAGACAAGCCGAGTACGGAATTTGTAAAAGTTGTTGAAACAAACAAATACAACAGAACCGGCGACACTGTTACTTTGAATGTTTTGGTTGCTCCGGTACCAACTGCCGTAATAAGCGGCACAGACACATTGTTCGATGGAAATACCGGCACTAAAAAAATCAGAATATCACTAACAGGAACAGCTCCCTGGAGTATCGAATATAATGACGGTAAATCGAATATTGCTATAAAGGATATTCAGTCAAGCCCATATACACTTGAAACCAGGTCATTATCTAATCCGCCTGAAATACACAAATTTACTCTAATTTCTGTAAAGAATGAATCGGGGTGTTCCGGTGAGGTATCCGGAGTTGCTGAGATTACAGTATCTCCTCCGGTTAAAACGAGTAAGATTATTCACAATTAAAAATATAAGGTGTGACAATAATGCACACCTTTTTTGTGTTTAATAAATAAAAGCAAAATAGTAAATTATTATCCTGTTTTAACTGACATTTACATTATTAAAAAGGGTAACATAATTGCAGAATTTAGAATTAACTTGACAAGAAGTGCAGGAATATACCACGAACGAGATATCGGACGGGATTAAAGA
>CAYOZZ010000183.1:0-6145 GCA_964408535.1 uncultured Bacteroidales bacterium
TGTTTCACGCGGCGGCGCAGCGACGCAGCGTTGTTGTTTTTGTTTCACGCAGCGGCGCAGCGACGCAGCGTTGTTGTTTTTGTTTCACGCGGCGATTTTTCATTTGGCTCATGAGGCAAGACGGAATAAAAATTTTACAAATTGTTTGCTATTCTGCTTATTCCATCCTTTAGCAATTTCTCATGAAAATTTATTAAAAGACCAAGTTTCAAACCTGTTATTTTCAGATAAGTCAACACAACCTTCGGGAATACAGGTGACATATTTTCTACCGATTTAAGTTCGACAATAACATTCCCGGCTACAATAACATCCGCTCTGAATCCGACACCCATTTTAACTCCATCCCAATAAACAGGCACTGCTTTCTGTCTTTCAAAAGGTATTCCGCGTTTTGCCAATTCATAACATAAAATCTCCTCATAAACTGACTCCAGCAAACCCGGCCCCAATTTCCTGTGAATATCAAAACATATATCCAAGACCTTCGTTGCAATCTCATTTTCATGCATAATAATTGTGTTTTGAAGTTACTTGATAAAGATACAACAATTATTGCATTTACAATAAGATTTTTTCATACAACGCCGCCGCGTGAGATTTTCTTCTCTTTCTCTGCGACGCCGCGCGAGTCTTTTTCTTTTTCCGCTGCATCGCTGCGCCGCCGCGTGAATCTCTTTCTTTTACCGCTGCATCGCCGCACCGCCGCGTGAGTCTTTTTACAGCCGCTTATACAATCAACCTCTCCTTAAACGGCAGGAATGTCATAAAATCGGCATGGTGAACCACATAAGCCTCCGTTGTCCGTTTTACCATATTACCTTCACCTGCATGCGTTGCAATAATATGACAAACCTCTTCGGGAACACCGGCTTCTTCGGCAAGACTTACTCCCGAAAACGGATGTCTGAGGTATTTTCCATAAGTACCCTGAACAGCATTTCCTTTATCATCAAGCACATATTCAAGCAGTTTACCAACATCAGCAAGGATAGCGCCTGCAATCAGCACATCCATATTGACAGTCAGCTCACCGTGGTACATATCGTTTATCTTTTGTCCTGCATCACGGGCAATATGTACTACAGAACGTTTATGATCCATAAAAGTCACTTTCAGGTCGGGACCGCAAAGCAGAGTAAAAGGAATTCTGTTAAGGTCATCTGGAGTGAGCACGCTTCTTTCGAGTGCCATCTCCCAGGTCTTTGCCGTTTTGTTTCTTAAATCCTCATCCTCAATCCAGTTCAGCTCAGGCCATAGTTTATAAACTTGATCTTCCATCTGTTTACAATTTTATAGTTTAGCAATAACGGCATCAGCCATTTGAGTTGTTGAGGCGGCACCTTTTTCAATCACATCCGGACGGCCGCTCATCTTCATCATATCATAAGTACGAACCTTACCTTCGGCAATTACCTCTGCAACTGCTTTACGTATCCTGGCGGCAATTTCGTTTTCATCTATAAAATCAAGCATCATACAAGCCGATTCAATCATTGCGATAGGATTGACTATTGAAACGGGATAGTCGGCATACTTGGGTGCAGAGCCGTGTGTCGGTTCAAAAACACCGATACCGGAGTCGGGATTGAATTGCGCACTACAGGCAAATCCAAGACCTCCGATAAGTCCTGCAAAACCGTCCGAAACAATATCTCCGAACATATTTCCGGCGACAATAACACCATAATTTTCAGGATTTTTTGTCAGCCACATCATCTGTGCATCAATGTTTGTATTCCACAATTCAATGCCGGGATAGTCGGCTTTCTGTATCTCCTGAGCCATTTTGTACATCATACCGGAAGTTTCGCGGATAACATTCGGCTTTTCGCAAACCGTAACAGATTTATATCCGTACTTTTTGGCGTGTTCAAAAGCTGCACGAAGAATTCTTTCGGTTGCATTTTTTGTGAAAATTCTCGTGGAAACCGAAATTTCCTCTTTTGGAACATCACCGAAATTCTTTACGAACTTGGGATGAGTCATAAGTGCTTCATAGACCTTATCGTCAGGGTTGCTCCATTCGACACCACCGTACAGACCTTCGGTGTTCTGACGAAAAATAACCACATCAACCTCAGGCTCTTCAATTTCGTCACCTTTCCCTCTGCGGATAAAATTCAAAGGATTTCCTTTGTACGAGTGGCAGGGACGCATACAAATATCCAGATTAAAATGCTGACGCAATCCAACAATCGGGCTTGAATAAACCAGCCCTTTATCTCTTAACGAAGGGTCAAGCTCTTCGGCTGCCGCATCTTTCGGTTTCGATGTAATAGCTCCGAATAATCCGATTTTATGCTTTTCGAGCAGCTCTATTGTCCTGTCAGGTAAAGGATTTCCTTCTTTACGCCAAAACTCCCAGCCTATGTCGCCTTCCACATATTCGGCATCAAATCCGGCCGCATCAAGTACACGAATTGTCTCTTCAAGGACGGTTCTTCCGATTCCGTCTCCCGGTAAACTAACTATTGTTCTTTTTGCCATTTCTATATTTCTTTATATTAATAATTGATTTAAAATAAAAGAGGTCAAATTTACAACTTTACAAATACTGACAATTATTGTTATGAATTTTTTTATCAAAAGATATTCAAATATTTATCCTTGAGTAGATATGTCTTTTTCTGAAGATTGTCAGCATTACACCTCTTGTTATCATAAACAACATCATTGCAAGCCAAAGCCCGTGATTTCCCATATAATAATATAGTATAAAATATGACGGGAGGAAAACCAGAAAAGTAGCGGTTAGAAGTGTGTTACGCATTGGTGCCGAAGCGGTTGCTCCGATATATATGCCATCCCAGACAAAAGCTGCAAAAGTTGCAAGCGGCACAACACCAATCCAAAACAGATAGGGGGCTGCTGCCTCTATGATTTTGTCGTTATCGGTAAGAATCAACAAAAGTGAATCCCCAAAGATGAAATAAATGATTGTAAAAGGAATACTAAACCCAAGCCCCCACATAAACAGGCGCTTTATAACCGCTTTCAGGTCAGGGAGGTTACCCGCCCCAATAAACTTCCCGACAAGAGCCTCTGCAGCATAGGCAAAACCATCGGTGAGATATGCGAAAACAAACAGATACTGAAGAAGTACCGTATTGACGGCAAGAATCGTGTCGTCCATTTTTGCAGATTGTGACGTAAAAAAGGCAAATGTGAAAATCAGGCAGACAGTACGAATAATTATGTCGAAATTAACCTTGAAAAAGCGACTCAGTTTCCGCCAGTTAAAGAAATCGGACTTATCCCAAAAACCTAACAGCCATTTGTATTTTATCCTGAGTAATATCAAACCAAGTACCAGTCCTGTATATTGGGCAATCAAAGTTCCCCAGGCTACTCCGTCCGATTTCATACCAAAAACGTAAACAAAAATCAGGTTAGCTCCAATATTGACAACATTTATTGTTATTGCAATAAACATCGGTATTCTGGCATTCTGCATACCGGTAAACCATCCCGAAAGCGCAAGAATTCCCAGGGAAGCAGGAGCAGCATATATTCTAATATAATAGTATTCTTTTGCCAACGATTTTACATCTTCCGAGCCGTCAATTAGTGAGAAACCGAACAGATCAATAGGATATTGCAGTAAAATTAACAGCAGTCCGCCTGCAATTGCAAAAAACATTGACCTCCCGAACATCATAATCATTTCAGGTTTGTCTTTCTCGCCAAAGGCCTGGGCAGTAAAGCCGCTTGTCCCCATCCGTAAAAAACTGAATATTGCATATATAAAATTAAATATCAGTCCTCCGAGGGCAATGGCACCTATATAAATTTCCGATTCTAAGTGGCCGAGAATAGCAAGGTCAACCATTCCTAAAAGGGGGACGGTAATATTACTGATGATATTAGGTATCGCAAGCCTTAGTATTTGCCTGTCCATATTCCAGAATTATCCTGCGAAAATAGTAATAGTTCCGGTTCACAAATATCCGGAATGAACAAATAAAATATTAAAAGATTATACTTTAACGATTTAACCCGCCTTATGCAAAGAATTTAACTAACTAATGGAATTAATTATTATTCTCTTTATCAAATATAGTAAACCGGCTTGAAGGGAAAGAATAAACTACAAGCTCCAGTCAACCGGCTCAATACCTTTACTTATCAGATAGTTGTTAGTCTTTGAAAAAGGCCGGCTGCCGAAAAAGCCGCTGTTAGCCGAAAAAGGTGACGGGTGTGGTGATTCTACAATAAAATGCCTTGTTGTGTCTATCAGACTTTTTTTCGCTCTTGCATAATTTCCCCAAAGAATGAATACCAGATTATCTCTTTTCTCCGACAACCGTTTTATAGCGGAGCCGGTAAATTGCTCCCATCCCCTGTTTTGATGCGAACCAGCCTGCCTTGCCCTTACAGTCAAAGTTGCATTTAAAAGCAAAACACCCTGCCTTGCCCATTTTTCAAGGTTACCGGTTTCGGGAACGGGTATTCCAAGATCACTGTACAGCTCTTTAAAAATGTTTTGAAGTGACGGCGGTTTGCGAATACCATCATTCACCGAGAAGCACAATCCGTTAGCCTGTCCCGGGCCATGATATGGGTCCTGACCTAAAATCACGACCTTCACCTTGTCAAAAGGGGTATAGTTAAAAGCGGCAAAAATATCCGAACCCGGAGGATAAATAACAAATTTTTTCTTTTCCATAACTAAAAATTCCTTTAGCTTAAAAAAATAATCGGATAAAAATTCTTCCGAAAGCTCTGTTTTCCAGGACATTTCAATTGCCGAATCAATTATCTCCATAGTTTTAATTTTATTTTTTGCAATTATTGGCAAACGTTTTGCAATAAGCGATAACAAAAATAAGTTTTATACAAAACTACGGGGTATATAAAATATATTTATTTTTGTCGAATGTAATATGAAATATTATGAAAAAATTTATCCTTATACTATTAACAGCAATCACGCTGGGTTTAATTGTGGAATCCTGTAGATCGCCGGAAAGTTGCCCTGCTTATGGTGAAGCCAGAAAATTTCAAATAGAACAAAGGCATTAGATTATTGACAATACATATTTTTCTTAAATAATATAGTTGTCAACCAGGGTTGATTGAAAAATAAATAGTAATTTTATACGCTATTTATTTTTTTATTTAGAGGAATATGAAATATTTACTGAGGATATTATTTGTTCTGTCTCTTTCAGTCTGTGTTACTGGAGGCTATACGCAGAAAGTTGCGTCAATTGATTCGACAAAAAATATCCTGTTGCTAAAAGAGGTAAGCGGAGGAGTCCTGCTTCACTCCCAGGGATGGGGAGTAAAATTCAGTAAAGGATACAACAAAACGGCATTCAGGAAGAGAATTCTATCTTTCGAGCTAACCGAAATCAAATCATTAAAACAAATAAGAACAATAAATCCCTATTTCCCGAATTCTAGAAGTTATTTTTACGGCAAACTGAATTCTTTTTTTGTGATAAGGGCAAGTTATGGAATTCACCGGCTTTTAAACCGTAAACCATACTGGGGTGGTGTTGAGGTCAGGTTCGTTTATATGGGTGGTTTTTCTTTGGGTCTTGCAAAACCTGTTTACCTCTATATTCTTAACACCAATAACATTGATAATATTTACACGAGAACGATTGAAAAGTATAATCCCAGCGAACATTTTTATGATAACATATACGGCAGAGGGCCATTCACCAAAGGTTTTAATGAAATAAGTGTTTATCCCGGTTTACATGCAAAAATCGGGCTTGATTTTGATTACGGTTCATACAGTACAAAGGTTAAGTCTCTTGAAATAGGAGCTGAAATTGATATATTTCCAAATCCTGTACCAATAATGGCATTTAACGATCCGAATTATTTTTTCCTCACCTTTTACCTTAATTTCAACTTCGGTAAGCGATACAACAGATAAAACTAACATAAATAAAAGAGCCGCTATATTAATAGCAGCTCCTTTATAAATATTATAGAATTTAGCAAGTTTGCCAAATCTCTATTTATCAATTATCAGCTTCCGGCTGAATATATTTCCTTCGCTTTCAAGCTGAATAACATAAACTCCGTTATTAAGATTTGTAATGTCAATTGTTTTTACATTTCCTAGTTTAGAGGTAAAACTTGTATTGACAACTTCTTTTCCAAGGAGGTTTAAGATTTTAATAGT
>CAYOZZ010000184.1:0-20157 GCA_964408535.1 uncultured Bacteroidales bacterium
GGTTTAATAAAGTGTTTTATCTTTGAGGCTAAATTTCAAAACTGATTTTTATGAAAAACATCAAAGTTAATATTGACAATATCAAAGAATTTGCAACAATTGACGAAATTATGGAGTTGCAGGACGAAATCGGCAATCATCATAAATCTCTGATGGAGAAGACCGGAAAAGGTAATGATTTCCTCGGCTGGATAAACCTTCCCGGGGAGATTGGTGATGAGCTGATTGCTTCAATTAACGGTATTGCGACAAAAATTAGAGAGAAAGCCGAAATATTTGTAGTTATCGGTATCGGTGGTTCATACCTTGGGGCACGTGCCGTTATTGAGGCTTTAAGTAATAATTTTGAGGCTTTGAGAAAAAGAGAAAATAATCCGTTAATTGTTTATGCAGGTCACAATATAGGCGAAGACTATCTTTCGGAACTCCTTGAAATTCTTGATGACAGAGACTATGCAATGACTGTTATCTCGAAATCGGGAACGACAACAGAACCTGCAATTGCTTTCCGTTTGCTGAAAAATCATCTTGAAAATAAATACGGGAAAGAGGAGGCACGTACAAGAATAATTGCCATAACCGATAAGTCACGGGGAGCACTGAAAAAACTGGCAGATAACGAAGGTTATCAGACCTATGTCGTACCCGATGATGTGGGAGGACGGTATTCGGTACTTACGCCGGTCGGATTGCTACCGATTGCCGTTGCAGGATTTGATATAAAAAAACTGATTGAGGGTGCGGCAGTTATGCAAAAGTTAAATGCTGCAACTGCTGTAATAGAAGATAATCCTATGGCTTTATATGCTGCCGCAAGAAACGTTTTATACGGTAAAGGAAAGCTGGTGGAGATACTTGTCAATTATCAGCCTGATCTCTATTATCTGACCGAATGGTGGAAGCAACTTTACGGCGAAAGCGAAGGAAAAGAGGGAAAGGGTATTTTTCCTGCCGGTGTCAACTTTACTTCCGACCTGCACTCAATGGGACAATATATTCAGGAAGGCCAAAGAATTTTGTTTGAAACGGTATTGTCGGTTGATAAACCTAAAAATGAGGTTAATATTCCGTTTGATGACGATAATCTTGACGGACTTAATTACCTCGCCGGTAAACGTATCAACGAGGTAAACAAAATGGCTGAACTCGGTACGACAATCGCCCACGTTGAAGGTGGTGTTCCGAATATTAAAATTGAAATTCCCGAGATTAACGAATTTTATACCGGACAATTAATCTATTTCTTCGAGATGGCCTGTGCGCTGAGCGGTTACATTCTCGGTGTTAATCCTTTCGACCAGCCCGGAGTAGAGGCTTATAAACGGAATATGTTTGCATTGCTTGCCAAACCGGGCTTTGAGAAGGAGACGGAGGAAATCGGGAAGAAAATTTAGAATCTTTCCGGTTACTGTGCCGGAACAGGTAACCCAACCTCAAACAGGTCGCCACACCCGCTAAAAAGGGTTCGTGATGACGCTATATACTTAACGTACTATTAACGGGGTGGAAATGGTATTGCTTTTATGCAGTGCCCTGTCAACAATGTATGCTTTGAACATAATTGTATCGAAAGGTGAGGATGGATTGTGGATAAAAATAGTATCCTCAACCTCCCCGCTGATAGATTTATTTGAACCTGCCGGTGTAAGAATGGGAATACGTCCGTTGAAATTCAAAGTATCAACATCACCGGTTTCAGGGTCGGTCTGGGTCAGAAAAACCTCCACCGTGTCACTATTCTGAATCTCAAAATATGAAATGAAGAGGTTGAAATCATAAGGAGGCAGTGTATCCGACTGAAAGAGACCAATATCTCCGTCACCATCGGTAAACGAAAAAATCAGAACGCCTCTTTCGGGATAACTCTGGCCGGCATTAGTGATAGTAAGAAAATTTTCAAACTTTATTTCCGGTACAATTGGGTACACGTCCTTTTTTTTGCAGGCATAAAAAACACCTGCAACGGTTATTAATAATATGATATTTACAATCAGTTTTTTTCTCATCAACAAATATTAACTATAAGTAAAATACAAAAATAACAATTTTATTGTACGTATCTCCAATTTATTGTTTCCGTATCTTTGCAAAATTACAAATTTATGATGACTGTAAATGATATGAAAAACCGGATTTTTACGATTTCTTCCGAAAGGGAGTTTAATGATATATCGCTCGAAGTTTTTCATTATCAGTATCATAATGTAGATATTTATAAAAAATATGTTGACTCCATACATAGTGATATCCGTTCAATTAAAGATTACGACCGGATTCCATTCCTCCCGGTTGAGTTTTTCAAAACTCACAAAATAATGGCCAAAGGATTTATTGAGGAGAGGACTTTTTTGAGCAGCGGTACAACAGGTTCGGACCAAAGCCGGCATTTTGTTGCCGACCTGTCACTGTATGAAAAAAGTTTCGTTAAAGGATTTGAATTGTTTTACGGAAGTCCTCAAAAGTATGTAATCCTTGCATTGCTGCCGTCATATCTTGAACGCAAAGGCTCGTCACTAATCTTTATGGCCGAAAAACTTATTAAGCTGTCGAAAAATCCGGAAAGCGGTTTTTATCTCAGTAATTATGATGATCTGGCTGCATTATTGAGAAAGACGGAAACAAGAAAGGTTTTTCTGCTGGGTGTTACCTATGCTCTGCTTGACCTTGCGGAAAAGTATGATTTAAATCTTAAAGATTCGGTTGTTATGGAGACGGGAGGGATGAAAGGCCGGCGAAAGGAGATGGTAAGAGAGGAACTGCATAGTATTCTGAAAAAGGGATTTGGAATTGACAAAGTACATTCGGAGTACGGGATGACGGAATTGTTGTCGCAGGCTTATTCAAAGGGTGACGGAATTTTTCAGACACCTCCCTGGATGAAAATAGTTATACGCGATACAAATGATCCGTTATCACTGATTGACAACGGCAAGACCGGTGGTATCAATGTCATTGACCTTGCAAATTTGCATTCCTGCTCGTTTATTGCAACACAGGACCTCGGGAAAAAGTATGACAACGGCTCATTTGAAGTGCTTGGTCGTTTCGACAGCAGCGATATTCGCGGATGCAATCTTTTAGTCGGATAGCCGGCTTTTATTCGACTATCTTGAAACCAAAAACCAGGGATTCAAAAGGTTTTCTTTATTGTAAACAACCGGGGAGCCTGTTTCATGATTAAGAACCTTACCATTGGCATATTTTACAATTGCATGACCCGCAGCCGTATCCCACTCCATTGTCGGGGCAAAGCGCGGATAAACATCTGCATATCCTTCTGCAACCATGCAAATTTTCAACGAACTGCCTTTTGATATTATCTCAATATTTTTATGATCTTTTTCAAGCTCCTTAATATAATCTTCGGTCTCTTTTGTCATATGCGATTTACTGCCGACAACCCTGAAAACATCCTCACCGTTATCAACAGGAAGTCTATTTCCGGCTTTTATCAGTTCATCCAAACCGGTTAAAAAACTGTCAACCATTGAAATATTCTCAACCTTAACGGAGCCGGTTTGTCCGGATGCAAAATAGAGGTCTTTTAAAACAGGAGCGACAACAACTCCAAGCAAAGGGGTTCCGTTATGTATAAAGGCAATGTTAACGGTGAATTCACCGTTTCTTTTCACAAACTCTTTGGTTCCGTCCAACGGGTCAACCATCCAGAAGTAATTCCATTTTTTTCTTTCTTCATAAGGAATATCTCTTCCTTCCTCGCTAAGTACCGGAAACCCTGTTTTATCAAGATAGGATTCAATTATCTTATTTGCATTTTTATCGGCAAGTGTCAACGGAGATTTATCATCTTTAAATTCCACATCAAAATCCTTATTGTAAACTTCGCATACGGCATTTCCTGCCTCAACGCCTGCACGGACAGCAATCTCAAGTAATTCTTTAAGTTTTTCGTTTTTCATATTTTTATCTGTCTTTTATTCATATATCTTTAAATTTCCGCCGCCAAGGCTTTGTAGATTAATATTTTACCTTTCCGCTTTCGGAATTTCTTTTGCTAAAAATCAAACAATATAAGCATAGTAAAGAACAGTAACCGCGACAATCATATAAAGCACAGTCAACGGTAGTCCTATTTTAAAATAATCGCGGAATGAATATCCTCCGGGACCGTAAACCATAAGGTTCGTCTGGTAACCAATCGGTGTTAAAAAGTTTGCGGCTGCTGCAAACGAAACAATCAAAATAAAAGGAACAGGAGGTAATCCGAGATTAATGGCAGCTGTAACCGATATTGGAAATATCAGCACGGCGGCAACCTGGGTTGTTATATATGACGCCATAATGTTTGTTATCAGGAAAATACCGAAAAGAAGGCCATATGGACCAAACGGTTTGAAGACCGAAATAATAAAGTTTGCAACGATATGAGCCATTCCCGTTTTCACCATCGCAGTTCCGAAAGCAAGTGAAAGGGCAATGATGATTCCGAGGTTAAAGTCAATACTTTTAGCAATATCTTTCGGAGATGTAATTCCAAGTAACTGAATAATAATCAGCAGGATTATCAGTGCCATAAAGAGTGAAATAACTCCCATTGCCGAAAGAGTAATAGCCAGAGCCGTTCCACCGAAAAGTGCTGCTGTTTGATACCATTCCAGCTTGCGGAATTCCCGTACTTTGGAAATAAGATAAAAGTCATGGGTATCGGCTGAGCGTTTGGCAAAGTCGTCACCGGCCAGTAAAAGCAGTACGTCACCTGCTTTCAGTTTCACCTGTCCGATTTTCCCCGAAATTCTTTCACCGTTGCGGTGAATTGCAAGAATGGCAGCATCATACTTTCCTCTAAATCCCGATTCTCTTACTGTTTTGTCAATTAAAGTCGAATTGTGAGAGACAACAATTTCAAGAACTTCGGTGTGCGTCTTTTTTGAAAACATTCCTATCTGTGTCAGTTCAAGGCCGACATCGGCATTTACCATCTCGGCGATGGTCTTCGTATCACCTGCAAAAACAAGGACATCCTCTTCCCTGACAATCTCGTAGGGCGAAACTGCCGATATTCGTTTATCTTTTCTTAAAATCTCGGCGAGGAAGAGACCTTTCAGATTACGGAGTCCCGCATTACCGATGGTTTTTCCTACGAATTTTGAATTTGTTTTAACCATTGCTTCCACAAGATACTCCCTTGTTTGTGTTGAAAAATCGGAGATAACATCCTTTTTGGAAGGCAACAATTTGTTGCTGAACAGCAGGAGATAAATAGTTCCCAAAATTATCATCGGTAGCCCGACTATCGTAAAGTCAAACATTCCGAGTGGTTCCAGCCCGGGAACGATCATCTGGTCGGTTACCATTCCGTTTACAATCAGGTTTGTTGAAGTTCCGATAAGAGTGGCACAACCTCCGAGAATTGCAGCGTAGGAAAGAGGTATCAGCAATTTACTCGGTGTAATATTGTTCCTTTTACTCCAGTTGTGCACATAAGGTATCATTATTGCCACAAGAGGAGTATTGTTTAAAAAAGCCGAAAACCCGGCAACAATGGCTATCATTCTCGCTAAAAATCCCCTGTAAGTTGTCGCTTTTCTGAAAGCTTTATCAAAAAGCCGGTCAATAAGGTTTGATTTTCTTATTATATCACCAAGTAAAAGAAGTAAAATTATGACGATTATTTGCTCATTGGCAAGCCCGCTGAGAATTTCTTTGGGTGTCAGTATTCCGAAAATACCAAGAATTACAACACCGATAAGAAATGTAAATGCCGGCCCCATCAACTCCGTATAGAGCGATATAATGATGAATATCAGTACTATGGATACAATAATTATTTCCAAAACAATTACAAATTGACGTGTTGTAACTTAATTCCTTTTTTGCGGTAAAAATACCTAATTTTGGAGTTTATACTAAGTAAAGTTAAATAAGTTCAAATTTTTTCTAATTTTGCGCTCCAAAAATAGCCAATATTTAGTTACTTTATAATAAAAAGTAGATGATGAAAAATGAAAATAACATATTCCCGGTCTTCAACAAAATAGTTCAGCGGGAGGAGAAAGAAAAATTACTGAAGCAAAGAGCACAGGTTATCTGGCTTACAGGGCTTTCGGGGTCGGGTAAAACAACCATTGCAAGACATCTTGATCAGGAGTTTTACAACAGAGGTTTTGTTGCCCAGGTTCTTGACGGCGATAACATCCGTTCGGGAATAAACAATAATCTTAAATTTACTGAGGAAGACCGCTATGAAAATATCAGGAGAATATCGGAGGTTAACAAATTGTTTTTAAATTGCGGCATAATCACACTTAATAGCTTCATCAGTCCTACGGAAGAAATTAGAAATATGGCTATTGATATAATAGGGAAGGAGAATTTTATTGAGATTTTCATTAATACACCTATTGAGGTTTGTGAACAAAGGGATATTAAAGGATTGTATGCAAAGGCGAGACGAGGAGAGCTAAAAAACTTTACAGGTATTGATTCTCCGTTTGAAATTCCCGAAAATCCTGATATTGAAATAAAAACAGACAAACAGACAATCGAGGAGTCGGTCAAACAGGCTCTCGACTATATATTACCAAGGATAACTTTATAAATCAATTAGTTTTAAACAGAATACATATTCAATGAAAAAATATAATTTGAATCACCTGAGAGAGCTGGAAGCAGAATCTATTTATGTAATGCGTGAAGTGGCAGCCCAGTTTGAAAATCCGGGCTTACTTTTTTCCGGAGGAAAAGATTCTATCGTTATGGTACATCTTGCTGTTAAAGCATTCTGGCCTGCAAAAATACCATTCCCGTTAATTCATATTGATACGGGACATAATTTTGAGGAAACAATTAAATTTCGTGATGACCTTGTAAAAGAAACAGGTGCAAGGCTTATTGTGGGATCTGTCCAGGAGACAATTGACAGTGGTAAGGTGACTGAGGAGACCGGATATGAGGCAAGTCGTAACCTGTTGCAAACACAAACTCTTCTTGATACTATTGAAGAATATAAAATTGATGCTGCACTGGGCGGTGGTAGGAGAGACGAAGAAAAGGCCAGAGCCAAAGAACGTTTCTTCTCACACAGAGATGAATTCGGTCAGTGGGACCCTAAAAATCAAAGACCTGAGCTTTGGAACCTTTTTAACGGTAAAAAACGCCTCGGTGAGCATTTCAGAGTTTTCCCGCTTAGTAACTGGACGGAAATGGATGTGTGGCAATATATCTATCTTGATGATATAAAAATTCCAAGCCTGTACTTTACTCACGAAAGAGATGTTTTCCTTCGTGACGGTGTTTGGCTTGCCGATGCCCCGTTTATGAAGAAAAGAGATACGGAAAAAGTTGTACGAAAGATGGTCAGGTGCAGAACAATAGGTGATATAACAAATACCGGTGTTACTCTTTCAACTGCAAATACTCTGGAAGATATTATTCAGGAGATTGCCGCTACACGTGTGACCGAAAGAGGTGGCCGTGCCGATGACAAAAGAAGCGATTCTGCTATGGAGGACAGAAAAAAAGAAGGTTATTTCTAAAAGAAAATAACCACTCCGGTAATTAACAACAGTTTTATGAATTTCAATATAAAAGATAAAAAATGAACGAAGCAAACGAAAAATTTTCAACGAAAGCCTATCTTGATATGGAGCTGCTGCGGTTTTCAACGGCCGGTAGCGTTGATGACGGGAAAAGTACACTGATAGGAAGACTTCTATACGACAGTAAATCTATTTTTGAAGACCAGCTTGAAGCGGTTAAACGGGCAAGTGTCCGTAAAGGAAATGAGAATCTTGACCTCGCATTGCTGACCGACGGGTTACGCGCTGAAAGAGAACAAGGAATTACAATTGATGTGGCATATCGTTATTTTGCCACTCCAAAACGTAAATTCATTATTGCCGATACACCGGGCCATGTCCAATACACCAGAAATATGGTTACGGGCGCTTCAACTGCAAATGCCGCCATAATACTGATAGATGCGCGTAATGGTGTTACCGAACAGACTTACAGGCACTCATATATATCTTCATTGCTTCAGATTCCTCATATAATTGTTTGCGTGAATAAAATGGACCTTGTTGATTATAAAGAGGAGGTATTTGAGAGAATTCAGGATGAGTTCAGCGCCTTTGCCGCCAAACTTGCCATAAAAGATATACGTTATGTCCCGATAAGCGCACTTAAAGGAGATAATGTTGTTGAGCCGTCTGAAAATATGCCCTGGTATCAGGGAGGAACATTAAGATATATCCTCGAAAACATTCATGTCGGAAGCGATTATAATCATATTGACCCGCGTTTTCCTGTTCAGTATGTCATAAGACCGCAATCGGATGAATATCACGATTACAGAGGTTATGCCGGTCGTGTTGCAGGTGGTGTATTCCGTAAAGGTGATAAGGTGATGATTCTTCCTTCCGGATTTAAAACCTCTATTGAAGCTATAGACTTTTATAAAGATGAGCTTGATGAGGCTTATCCTCCGATGTCGGTAACTCTCAGACTGGCTGACGATCTGGATATCAGCCGCGGCGATATGATTGTTAAGGAAAATAATGTCCCCCAAATAAGTCAGGATATTGATGTGATGATGTGCTGGATGGGTGAGAAACCGATGAAACCGGGTACAAAATTTTCCCTGAAGCATACAACGAAAGATGTCAGGTGTATGATTAAGGAGATAAAATACAAGGTGGATGTTAATACCCTGAACCGTGTTGATGACGGGCAGGAGCTTAAAATGAACGAAATAGCAAAGGTTTCAATCAGAACAACCAAGCCTCTGTTTTTCGACAGCTACAGGCGTAACAGAAATACAGGCAGCCTTATCGTTATTGATGAAGGAACAAACAATACTGTCGGAGTTGGAATGATAGCTTAGGCTATTTTTCCTTTCCGGTAAGTATCACCGGATTACCCGTTGTTTTAAATTCAATTTTGAATTCCGGAGATTCTCCGCCGGTGAATTCTCCGTCAACAGTAAAGGTGTGTTCTCCTTTAGATATTTCCATATTTTTGATTTCCGGTGATATGGTACGAATCTTATTCCGGTTTTTATCATAGATAACGGCACTATTTTCGCCTTTGTATCTTAATATTTGATTTTCAGCCAATTCAACAGGAAAGATTACCTTTTTATAGTTATCCGTTTCTACGGAAATATTCTTACATCTTGTATCATTCATTACCTGAATGGTTATTGTAACAGGCTGTTTTTTATATGGATTCTCAAATGTAAAACTTGAGGAGAGCGGTTCACCGGGCTGTCTTTTCTGCTTTTTATGTCTGAAAATTTCCGTTTTGACCCTGCTGAGCTTCCACTTGTTTTCACTTACCGGTTCCAGATGGTATTCCCTGCTCAAATCCTCCATCTCTTTTTTCAGTGCTTCCGGAAAGGCACCGCTCATTCTTGCCTTTTCCCACTGTTTAATCAACTCAAGAATCCGGTCGGACTGACCATTAGCTTCAAGTGTTTTATATCCTGTACAAAATGCATATCCCGCATCATACGCCGCCGATCTGCTAAGCATCCATTCCATATCTTCAAGGCTTGTTTCGGGTGTCATATTAAACCAGCCGAGCATTCCCGGCATCATATTCCTTTTGAAATATTTCTGATTTTTCATTCGGTAGTCGGTTTGACTTTCACGAAAGCCTGCATACCATGGTTCACCCCAATTCATTCTTGTGAAAATGTGCCAGAAAAAGTGTGTGGTTCTGCTGGCATCAATAATCAAGTGACTTTTTTCGTCATCCGTTAGAGCATTATACCAGGTGTACGGCATCAGTGTTTCCCCGTAGTTTCCGAGTCCGGTTGAGCGGTTCCCTTCGAGGCCGTCAAAGGATATTTGCCGTAAACCGGTTTCGTTATACAATTTGGCAATATTAAGGGAGACCTCTTTTGTTAATCCGGCATCAGTCAGAAAAACTTTATAACCGTGATCCAGCAATTTTGATATTTGTGATCCGGCTTTGTGTGAACCGGCTTTTGTTCCAAATGCTCCGCGTTCACAATCCAGCAATTTCCATGGCCTTTTTTCCGTAACCGATCCGTAACGAATCAGTTCGTCATCTATCATTACAGTTCTTAAATTGTTATTTTTAAATTGATTGAAAAACACGGGTGATTCTATTTCAATTTCGGTCTGAGAATCAGTTATGTTATTTACAATTATTGAGCTTCCAACCTTTGCAAGCCTTTTGTCGGGTACGGGTGTTACATATTTGTCATTAGTTGTAATAAAATTTGAAAGCACATGAGTACCGAGAAAAATACCCTCTTTCTTTGCTTTGTCAACACATGATTTTAATCCTGCCCTGCCGTTAGGAAACTGTTTATTCAACTTAAAATGTCCCCAGGTTTCGAACATGCCGGGGTGATAGAGGTATCTTAATCCTGCCTTTTTTGTTATCTTTAGTGCCTTTTCAATATCTTTCTCACCAAATCCCATAATTAAATATGCTGCCGAAGCTCCCCGTGCCGTTTTAGCCCATTGACCGTCAATCATCGGATGTGGTAATTCTTCATTTATTTCAATATTTCCGATAGTTTTTAATGTTTCGTCAACCGGACAACCGAAAATTGCAATTTTTGAACCTGTCACGCCACCGTCGTCATAAGCCGGTGCAACAAATTCGGTATGGTTCAGGTTTTCAATAATCCTCTCCTTATTCCTGTTTCGGCAGTATGCCTGCAGAGTGCTTCCGAAGTCTTCGGGTTTGGCGGCTTCAACCCTGTAAAGTACATATCTTTTGTTCTTTTCGCTTAAATCGTCGAAATCGTTCTGCTCGAAAATATCAATCTGGGGCATACAATCATTCTCTTTCCACGGATAGCCGCCGATGGTTTTAATATTTAAAGACTGCAAACCTATCGCAAAGTCGTCTCCGCGAACAACGCCTACAGTTTCGCCTATATTCTTATTTATGGTTGTCGGATATGGCCCCCAAACAATCAGCCCGACTTCAGAATCACCTTCTGTCTTAATAAGTTCAAAAGTAAGATATTTCTCTTTCTCCGAAATTTTCAGAGTTGCTGTTACATTTGAGGGGTATTTCAAAAGAATTTTGTCCTCTTTTTTTTCCATTGCAACAGGATTTTCATACACATTGTCAATTCTTACCGACATAAGAAAGGACTTTTGGCCTTGCGGCATATAATCTTTCCCGCTCTCCTTGTCAATTACGGCTTTCAGCTCTCCTTTTTTATCAAACTGAAGTTTTAGGGTTTCCGATTCAAAAGTAAATGTTGAATCTTTCCGGTTGCAACTCAATAAAAGCAGTACGATAGCTGCAATGAATAAAAAAGGGTGGTGTTTCATACTATTTTATGTTTAATGGAAATGTCCGTGTTAATACTGAAATGTATTAATACTGTAAAAATATTCAGAGTAATTAATTCCATTTGACGATGTATTAATAAGGATTTATTGATAAAAACGGCGATAAAATTATAATTTATATTGATTATTTGAAAATATTACTTTTATTTCGCACTTGAAAAAACTCTTTAATTATGAATATTATCATTGCCGGGGACGGGGAGGTCGGATTTCACCTTGCCAAGATGCTTCAGGATGAAAATCACGATATCACTATAGTTGACCCTCATGAGGATTTGCTCAAGATGCTTGAATCAAGTACGGATATTTTGACTATAACCGGCGATTCCTCCAATCCCAGGGTGCTTCAGGATGCTCATGTTAATAAAGCCGATCTTCTTATTTCAGTTGTGCATAATCAGGAAACCAATCTTCTGACTGCTGCTGTCGGGAAAAAGCTTGGAGCAAAACGAACCATTGCACGTGTCAGTAATCCTGATTACTTGTTCAAATCGAAAATGGATTTGTTTCATGACCTCGGAATTGATGAAATCGTCAGTCCCGAAATAATAGCTGCCGATGATATCATTGATTTGCTGAAACAAACTGCTGCAACGGAAACATTTAAGTTTTCAAACGGATTGCTTTCGCTTTTTATGCTGAAACTCGAAGAGGATGCTTATGTTGTTAATAAATCACTTTCCGAAATTGCACGCGACCACCCGGACCTTCAGTTCCGGGCTATAGCAATTTATCGCGACCTGAAAGCATTCATTCCGAGCGGTAGCGATGTTTTTAAACCCAACGACCTTGCCTATGTGATTACTAAACCCGAAGGGATTCCTCAATTGCTTGAGTTAGGGGCAAAGCAAGAGATAGAGATGAATGATATTATGATTGTCGGTGGTGGAAGAATCGGACGGAGAACTGCAAAAATACTCGAAAAAAACCTGAATATCAAACTGATTGAAAAAGGGAAAAGCCGCTGTGAACTCCTTGCTGAAGATCTTGACAAAACGCTGATAATTAATGGTGATGCTCGTGATATTGAGCTGCTTGAAGCTGAGGATATAAAAAATATGGATGCCTTTATTGCCGTTACCGACAATACGGAAACCAATATAATGACCTGCCTCCATGCCCGCAAACTCGGAGCGAAAAAAACCATCGCACTCGTTGAGATTATTGATTATATTGATATTGCACAAAGTGTCGGTATTGACACGATAATCAATAAAAAGCTTATCACCGCAAGCTATATATCACGTTTTACACACAGTGCCGAGGTCAGTATGCTGAAATGTCTCAGTAATATTGATGCCGAGGTTATTGAGCTGGTTGCACAGCCCAAATCGCCGGTGACCAAAAAACCGATTAAGGAACTTCATATCCCCGAGGGCAGCTTTATCGGTGGTATTGTGCGCGGTGACAAGGCCTTTATAGCAACAGGCGGTTTTCAAATCGAGGAAAATGATAAGGTTGTCGTATTTGCCTTTCCTTATGCGATATCGAAAGTTGAAAAATTGTTTAAACCCAAATCCTGGTTCTGATAAATATGAGTTTTTTACCTAAAATAAACTGGAAAATTATTGTTCATATTCTCGGTTTTTTGCTGATTATCGAAGGACTGTTTATGTTTACCGGAATTCCGTTTTCGTTGTATTTCTGCGGGAATAAATGTTACAGCCTTATGAACAGCGGGATATTTACTTTCGTGTCGGGAATAGTTGTATGGTATTTCACAAAAGATGCCGAAAAAAAGATAGGAAAGCGGGAGGCTTACCTTATCGTATCTCTTGCGTGGATTGTGATTTCACTTTTCGGGATGATTCCATATCTGCTGAGTGGTGCTATACCGGATGTTACGGATGCTTTTTTTGAAACAATTTCTGGATTTACAACCACCGGTGCATCAATATTGACTGATATAGAGGCATTACCGAAAGGAATACTTTTTTGGAGGGCAATGACTCACTGGATCGGAGGGATGGGTATTATCGTTCTTTCCGTTGCCATTCTGCCTTTACTTGGAATCGGAGGGATGCAGCTTTTTGTAGCTGAAATGCCAGGAATAACTCCCGACAAACTTCATCCGCGTATCACGGCAACAGCCAAAAGGCTCTGGTTGATATATGTTGCCCTCACCTTTGCCGAAACAGTATTTTTAATGTTGGGAGATATGAGTTTCTTCGATTCGCTTGCCCATTCATTTGCAACAATGGCAACAGGAGGTTTCTCAACTCAAAATGCATCGGTTGCAAATTATTCTCCTTATCTGCAATATGTTATCATTGTATTTATGATACTTGCCGGTACCAATTTCACTCTGCATTATTTCGCAATACATGGGAAGTTCAGAACAGTCTGGAAGAATGAAGAATACAGAACATATATCCTTTTTACTTTCGGATTTGCAATAATAATAACCCTGCTTCTTATTTTTGAAGGGAACGGAAATGTTGAGAAAGTTTTCCGCGATTCACTGTTTCAGGTTGTTTCCATTGTAACTACAACGGGATTTGTATCAGCCGATTACCTGCTGTGGCCTGCCCACATCTGGATATTTATTTTTGTGCTGATGTTCATCGGGGGGAGTGCCGGCTCAACCGGTGGAGGAATTAAGATTGCAAGACATATCCTGCTGTTAAAGAGCAGTGCGCTGGAGTTTAAAAGAATGATACATCCGAGAGCGGTAATCCCCGTAAGGTATAATCAAAAAACCGTGTCGGAAGAGATAATTCATCTCGTTCTTGCCTTTTTTATGTTCTATATGCTGACATTCTTTTTCGGAACCTTTATAATGACCTGGGTAGGACTGGACTTTTCATCGGCTGTCGGTGCGACTATTGCCTCCCTCGGAAATATCGGCCCGGGAATAGGAGATGTCGGTCCGGTTGAAAATTACTCCGGCATACCTGCTATCGGGAAATGGTTCTTGTCTTTCCTGATGCTCCTCGGCCGGCTTGAACTGTTTACGGTTCTGATTATTTTCTCACCTGCTTTCTGGAGGAAATAGGATAAAGGAATTATATTTTCTCCTGAAAAATATTTTTTTCATCTTTAGTAAATATCTTTTTTATAATTTAGAGCCTTCAAATAAAGCCGGAGATAATAATTACGATTAATTAGATAAAACAGATAAAGATGGACTTTGAATTGACAGAAGAACAGCAACTTATACGCGAAACTGTTCGCGATTTTGCCGAAAGGGAAATAAAACCCGTTGCGAAGGAATTGGATGAGAAGGCGGAATTTTCGTATGAACTGACTGAAAAAATGGGTGAACTTGGCCTGTTTGGGATGTACCTGCCCGAGAAATACGGTGGTCAGGGTCTTGACACCTTGTCGTATATTATTGCCGTTGAAGAGCTGGCACGGGTTGACGGTTCACAGGCCGCTACTCTTGCAGCACATAATTCCCTCGGTATAGGACCTTTGTATTATTATGGCACTGAGGAACAAAAAATGAAGTATCTTCCTCCTCTTTGCACGGGAAAGGGACTTTGGGGCTTTGGTCTGACTGAACCCAACGCAGGCTCCGATTCAAGAGGTACGAAAACAGTCGCAAAACTTGAAAACGGAGAGTGGGTGGTAAACGGATCGAAAATATTCATAACAAATGCCGCAACACGTATCTCACTCGGATCAACTGTTCAGGCTGTCACGAAAATTTATGAAAACGGGAAAAAAGATTTCACAGCAATAATCGTCGAACGCGATACTCCCGGTTTTAAAATGGTTGAGATGCATGGAAAAATGATGTGGCGCGCTTCTAATACGGCAGAACTCTATTTTGACGACTGCCGTGTTCCCGAAGAAAATCTGCTTGGTAAAGTAGGAGAGGGCTCGCATATTATGCTCAGTACACTCGACAACGGAAGGTTATCAATCGGAGCTATGGGGCTGGGGCTTGCTCAGGGTGCTTTCGAAATGGCACTTCAGTATTCAAAAGAGCGCAAACAGTTTGGAAAACCCATCAGCAAATTTCAGGTAAATGCCTTTAAACTGGCTGACATGGCTCTGAAAATCGAACTTGCCAGGAATCTTTTATATAAAGCATGCTGGCTGAAAGATAACGGTAAGCCGTTTGGCAAAGAGGCTGCAATGTCGAAACTTTATTGTTCCGAAGTAGCCAGGGAGGTTGCCGATGAAGCCGTACAGATACACGGCGGCTACGGGCTGATGAAAGATTATGATGTGGAACGCTTTTATCGCGACCAAAGATTGCTGCAAATCGGCGAAGGAACTTCCGAAATACAAAGGCTTGTAATTTCAAGGTATATCGGATGCTGAAATGTGTAAGGTTAAAATAATAGAATCTCCGCGTGATGCTATGCAGGGTCTTTCGACCTTTATCCCTACAAAAGATAAAGCAAGATATATTAATGCCCTGCTCAAGGTCGGTTACGACACAATTGATTTCGGCAGTTTTGTATCACCGAAAGCCATTCCCCAAATGAGAGATACTGCCGATGTGTTGAAACTGCTCGACCTTTCCGATACAAAATCGAAATTGCTTGCTATTGTTCCAAACAGGAAAGGCGGTGAAATTGCGTCGGATTATGATGAAATAGAGTATCTTGGATTCCCGTTTTCGATATCACCCACTTTTTTAAAGCGTAATATCAATTCCACAATTGAAAAATCGCAGCAAATAGTAGGTGATTTGCTTAATATTTGCGACCGTAAAAACAAGACACTTGTCGTTTATATCTCTATGGCTTTCGGAAACCCTTATGGTGACGAATGGAGCGGCGATATTGTTGCTAACTGGGTTGATGAATTATACAATATGGGTGTTCGTATTATTCAATTGTCCGATACCGTCGGAATATCTTCCAAAAAGAGTATCGCCTGCCTTTTCTCCGCCCTTGTCCCTGAGTTTAAGGATGTGGAGTTTGGTCTTCACCTTCATACAACATTAAGACACTGGTATAAAAAGATAGATGCCGCTTTTCGTGGCGGATGCAGACGCTTCGACACCGTTATTAACGGGCTCGGCGGATGCCCGATGGCCGAAAACAGACTCGTGGGTAATCTTCGAACGTCGAACCTGCTTGAGTACCTTGAGATAAACGACATAAAAACCGATATTGACGAGGTTGCGTTTGAAAAGGCTTACGAAACTGCTTTGAACGTTTTCAAACTTAGCTGATTTTGAACATCTTTACTCAAAAAATGTTATGATATACGGGGTTTTGAAACTACTCCCCGGTTTATTAACTTGAAAATAGTGAAATTACTTTATGAGTGACAAAATTCTATGGCAGCCGGCAACCGGATATAAGAGAAACTCAAAAATGTACGGTTTCCTTAACCATATTTATAATAAATATAATCTGCCTGATAACGAGTATTATACAATACATCAATGGAGTGTGGACAATACGGCGGACTTTTGGGCTGAGATATGGGATTTCTGCGATGTGAAATATTCAAAACCCTTTGATTACGTCATTGATAATCCGAAGAAGATGCCCGGAGCAAAATGGTTTCCGGGTGCAAGATTAAATTTTGCCGAAAATCTGTTAAGAAGAAAAGATAACCGTAAAGCAATCATATTCAGGGGTGAAACCTCCGTTAAAAGGGAAATGACCTATGCAGAGCTTTATGAGCAGGTTAGAAGGGCTGCCGCAGCTTTACGAAAGTCCGGAGTTGATAAAAATGACCATATAGCGGCATTTATGCCCAATATGCCTGAGACCGTTATTATGATGCTTGCGGCTGCTTCGATTGGTGCAGCCTGGTCGTCAACATCACCCGATTTCGGGATAAAAGGAGTTTCCGACAGGTTTTCACAAATTGAACCGAAAATAATTCTTGCTGCCGACGGTTATTTCTACAAGGGAAAGGTTTTCGACTCGCAACGGAAACTTAAGGATATTATTCACAATCTGCCGACAGTAGAAAAAACCATTCTTGTTGATTATACAGGTACTGCCGGTACAAGTATGATTCCCGATTCGGTTTTGTGGGATGATTTTGTTGTGCCGACAGATGAAGAGCTTGTTTTTGAGCAACTTCCGTTCGACCATCCTCTTTACATTATGTTTTCGTCAGGTACAACAGGATTGCCGAAAAGCATTGTTCATTCGGCAGGAGGAACCCTTTTGCAACACCTGAAGGAGATTATTCTGCATTCAAATATCAGCAGTGAGCAGACTGTTTTTTATTACACAACCTGCGGCTGGATGATGTGGAACTGGTTTGTCAGTAGTCTGGCAACAGGTGCCACACTTGTATTGTACGATGGCAATCCGTTTTATCCAGGACCTGATGCCCTTTTGAGAATGGCCGATGAACTTGACATTTCGTTTTTCGGTACAAGTGCCAAATATATCGCCTCACTTGAAGCAGAAGGTGTTAAGCCTGAAGAAATTTCGGACTTTGCCAATCTGAAAGTAATTGCTTCAACAGGTTCACCGCTCCCTGATTCAAGTTTTGAATATGTTTACCGTTACTGGAAAAAGGATGTTCAGCTTTCGTCAATTGCAGGCGGTACGGATATAATTTCCTGTTTTATGCTCGGTAATCCGGTTCTTCCGGTTTATAAAGGTGAGATACAATGCAAGGGGCTGGGTATGGATATTGATTGTTTTGATGATGACGGAAATTCACTTATTGAAGAACAGGGCGAACTTGTTTGTAAAACGGCATTTCCTTCAATGCCAATCTATTTCTGGAATGACAAGGATAATGAAAAATATAAAAGCACCTATTTTAATGTTTTTCCCGGGATATGGCGTCATGGCGATTTTATTGTGATTACGGAACACGGAGGAATAATAATGTACGGCAGGTCGGATGCGACGCTGAATCCCCAGGGTGTGAGAATAGGAACAGCAGAGATTTATCGCGTTGTGGAAAATATGGAGGAGATAAATGATTCGGTAGTTGTTGGCAAAAAACAGGATAATGATGAAATAGTTGTTCTGTTTGTTAAACTGAATGATGGATTTGAGTTAACTGAAGAGTTAAAAAAACAAATAAAGACAAATATCCGTAACGGTTGCAGCCCGCGTCACGTACCTGCTGTAATTAAAGCTGTCCCCGATATTCCATATACAATTAACGGGAAAAAGGTTGAAATTGCGGTTAAAAAGATAATAAACGGCCTGGAAGTGAAGAATAAAGCGGCACTTGCAAATCCGGAGTGTTTGAAATTCTTTAAAATATAACAGGTTAAAAAGTCCGTTAAAGTTTTATAAAAATTTATATCTTTATCGGCCAATTTTAGAATATTAATTTGAATGAAACGGTTTTATTAATAAAAATCAAAAGATATATGAACTATCCGAAAAAAGTAACAATAGGAGATATCACTGTTCGTGACGGATTTCAGCACGAAGAACATTTTATACCTACCGAAGCCAAACTTTGGTTATCGGAGGAGTTAATTCTCGCCGGTTTTAAACATATTGAAGTGTCTAACTTCGGGAATCCCAAAGGGATGCCTCAATTTAAGGATGCTGACGACCTGTTCAGGAAGATAAGAAACAGTAAGAAACTGAAAGGGAAGCTTGATGATGTAACGCTGACAGCCATTACAATACGTGAAAGAGCCATACAGCGTGCGATAGATGCAAAACTGGAGGGTTACGGTCCCGACAGGATTTTGCTGATGGTCTCGACCAGTGAATCGCATCAGATGAAAAATTCGGGACTGACGCTGGCCGAATACTGGAAAATGGCGGAAGAGTGGGTGAAGAAAGCCCGTGATGCCGGTATCAAGGTTAACGGAACCGTTAGTACTATCTGGGGTTGCCCGATAGAAGGCCCTACGGAAATGTCGAAAGCCATTGAATTTACAAAGCGTTGGTTCGATATCGGGGCAAGTGATGTGGAACACGCCGACCACGACGGCTCCGCTTCTCCCGACAGGGTTTACAAATACTATTCGATGTTGCTCGACAGTGTTGATAATCCTGAAAAACAGATTGCCCACTTCCACACAACACGTGGCTGGGGATTGGCAAACGTTCTTGCCGCTCTGCAGGCAGGAATGACCAATTATGAATCAACAATGGGAGGTATTGGCGGACAGCCCGCTAACTTTGTGGATGGTGTTCCCGTTCCCGGAACAGGTGAGTATTATTACAAAGACCCTAACATTGTCGGACTCGTCTCAACAGAAGATATGGTTGTGATGATGGATGAAATGGGAATAGACACAGGTGTTGATGTTGACAGGGTTCTGGAGATTGGAAGAATGGTCGAAAGAATTGTCGGAAGACCGCTACGCTCCGAATCAATCAGAAGCGGAAGGATACCCAAGCATTTGAAGGGGTAAATAAACTTTGCCGAAAAAATCCTAAGGTTTATCTATTCCTTAACTTCGGATAATGTGATTCTTTCCGAAGTGATTAAAGTCCTGAATCCGTTTAAAGGGTAAATCACACTAAACTGTGGTTATCCTGCCTACTCAATTAGTTCCTGAAACTCATAATGGTGGGTTTAACTTACTCAAAAGACCGTTCTGAAAATATCAGACCGGTCTCAAAAAGTCGGGGTATCAGGAATCGAACCTGCGACCTTCACGCCTTGGCGTGACGCTCTAATCACAAAAAAAGACCGTTCTGAAAATATCAGACCGGTCTCAAAAAGTCGGGGTATCAGGAATCGAACCTGCGATCTTCACGCCTTGGCGTGACGCTCTAATCACAAAAAAGACCGGACTGAATAAAACAGACCGATCTCCAAAAGTCGGGGTAGCAGGATTCGAACCTGCGCCCTTCACGCCTTGGCGTGACGCGCTAATCACAAAAAAAGACCGTTCTGAAAATATCAGACTGATCTCCAAAAGTCGGGGTATCAGGATTCGAACCTGCGACCTTCACGCCCTTGGCGTGACGCTCTAATCACAAAAAAGACC
>CAYOZZ010000185.1:0-4315 GCA_964408535.1 uncultured Bacteroidales bacterium
TAATCATCCTTCACTGTCCTCATTCAGATATAATAAAACACCGGATACTTTATTATAGCCAAGCTCCCTGATTTTCTCACTGTACATTTCAATCTGCTTTTTATGACTTTCGGCAGGCTGACCTGTTTTAAAATCAATAACCGTTACGCTGTTTTCTTCAATTATCAGTCTGTCGGGGCGAATGGTCTTTCCATCGGGTAAAAGGATTTCGGCTTCCGTCTTCACATTAAGCCCGGGTTTAAAATATTTCCCGACATCAGGCCTGCTAAGAAATTCAAGAATTTTATTTTTTATTTCATCCGTTTCAAAACCTGCAATAACTCCATCCTCTTCCAAATCATTCAATACATCCTCAAGATCACTTCCGGCTTTAATTTTCGACAGGATTGTATGTATCAGTGTTCCGTATTTTGCTGCCGTTTCGGGGGAAGCCGCATCCCAATATTCAGGAGCTTTCAGGCTTAACAACATTCTTTTGCGCCACGGGGTCGAAATCATTGTATCAAACGCCAGAATATTTTCACCGGCTTCGTCCTCAATAACCGTTTTAACTCTCCTTTCCCCGAAAGTATATAGAGTTTTGTCTTCCTCCCAAAGCCCCTTGTTCATAAGATAATAATGAATTATCTTCGGTATAGAATCGGTATTCCCCTTTTTTTTCGGGGGCATTTCCGTTAATATATAAAGCCTCTCAGAGGGTCTGGTCATAACAACATATATGAGATTTATCAAATCGAGCAACGATTTGTTCATTTCCTCGGTGTAAAGGTCTGCAAATACGGTATTTTCGATAACCTGACCCGTATTTACAAGAGCCACATCAAGTCCGACCGGTTTATTTCCCGATATATCAACCCAAAGTTTATCCTTTGCCTTTTTAACCTTTGATTTTGCAAACGGAAATATTACCACAGGGAATTCCAGTCCTTTCGATTTATGAATAGTCATAACCCTCACTGCATTAATCCCTTCGGGAACAACGACGGACATTCCGTCTTTCTTCTTTTCCCACCACTCAAGAAAACCTGAAATACCGGAGTTGTCTTTTGTCGTGAAATTCAAAACGGCATCAAGAAAAAACTGTACATAAACATCAGCTTTTCCTGCAAGGTTAAATTTTCTAATCATCTCCTCAACCATATCATACAAGGGCAACTTTTTTAAAGTATTGGGACTAAAATCAAACCGTTTCATTACATCCGCAAAAGTCTCCTCCTGATTAAAAAGGTCTTTCTCTCCTGCTTTTTCCTCAGAATTGACAATATTCAGATTATTATGCAGACCTGTCTTCAATTTTCCGTCAACCGAAAGAAAATGTAAAATACCCGCCTTTGCAATGTTATCGGAACTGTCTGTCAGATACTTTATCAAATCCATCAGAAATTGAACAGAGGGTGAATTTTTTATCAGCAACGATTCGGACGAAACGACATTGTAATTATTCTCCAAAAGAAAAGCCGCTATCTTATTAGCTTCAATATTTGTACGGCATAGAACTGCAATATCCTTAAGCCTGAATCCATCCTCAAGCAACTCTTTAACAATTTCCAACGTACGTTTCAGATTCATTTCTTCAATACTTACAAGCCCGTCTTCATCCTTTCTTAACAACTCTATCTGAACCATTCCGCCGCTATTTCCGCTTTCAAACTCCTGAGAAACATCATCATAAATCGAACTAAGCCCATCACCAATCAGAGATGAAATCACAGTAAAAAAGTCGTTATTAAACCGAACGATTTCCGCTTTCGACCTGTAGTTTACTTTTAGTACCTCCGGTTTGTAGTTTCGTTTCAGAGCCTCTTCACGCTGACGATAAATTTCAGTATCCGGTTTTTTATAAATTTCTGGCAACCGGGCAAACTGCTCCACCTCTCCGCTGCGCCAGCGATAAATAGCCTGTTTACCGTCGCCGACAATCATATTGAAGTTTGATCCGGCAAGTGAATTTTCAACAAGGGGAAGCATATTATGCCACTGGAGGAGAGAGGTATCCTGAAACTCGTCAATCAGAAAATGACGGTACTTCTCCCCTACCCTTTCATAGATAAAAGGTACCGGCTGTTCCGAAACAATTCCTGCTATCAGCTTATTGAACTCCGAAATATGAATAATCTTATTACTCTTTTTGTATTCATCAAGCACCTTTTCAATCTCACTCAAAAGGGCAAGGGGATAAAGATTTTTCCATATTTCGTTTAGCAATACATAATCCTTGTAATTTGAGTCAATTTCGGATTGCAATTGCTTATAAACATCAGTCAGAAAATCTTTTATGGAATCAATAGCATTTCTATCGTATGGAGTCGCTTTCCCGGCATGCCATTTATCTTCCTCAATGGTTTTTATCACATTTTTATTTGGTGATAACATATCCATCCTATTATTTGCGGCTCTACCAAAATAACCGAAAATACCATTATTACCATAAAAAAATGAGGTTCCGGGAATACCAGCCTCATCAATTTTTTCAAGAGCACTTTTTGCCAATGCAACAACCCTGTTTTCAAAAGCAGCAATGGCAGCCCTAATCTCTTTGGTTATCTCTTCAAAATCGGCAAGGGTAAGTTTTCTCAGTTTCTCAAGATAAAGTTGTGCGTCTTCAGTCGTAAGTCTGTTAGCCATCTGCATCAGGTCTCCCTCAATATGCCAGTTTCTCTCATCATCGGTTTTTGTCCGGATAAAATTTACCAGCATTTTTGTCAGTGCCGCATTATTTCCCACCTCACTTATCAGGATATCAACCGCTTTTGAAATCAGTTCGTCCGCATCCATCTCAACATTAAAATCCTGTGCAATATGAAGGTCATAGGCAAAAGTTCTAATGATTCTGTGCATAAAGCTGTCAATAGTACTAACTGCGAAGTCGGAATAGTTATGCAGGATGTTACGCAGGACACGTTCAGCCCTTAATGCAATCTCTTCGTCAGGCAGTCCAAGGTCTTTCCGAAGCTGCGGGAGCATATTTTTCACGGAAGCTTTTCCGCTGTTGTTTTCAAAGCCGGAAATCTCCTTCAGATAGGTGATAACCCGCTCTTTCATTTCATTGGCAGCCTTATTTGTAAAGGTAACTGCGAGAATACTACGAAAACCGTCAGGGTCGGCGATTGATATTTTCAGATACTCCCTCACAAGAGTATATGTCTTTCCCGAGCCTGCCGATGATCTGTAAACGGTGAAATTCATTGTCGTAAAAATTTCGACTAAGATAGTTGAATTCAGTGAGACAAGGTGCTATTGTTGAAAAATTTTCAGCCTCGAAAAAAACCCCGGCTGCTTCGCCGGGGAAATGATATTGAAGAGAAATTATATAGGGGATAGAACAACTGGTCGAACAAAAAAACCAAACATAAAAATATCCCGATCTGACGGATGAAAGCCCGATAATTATGCCAAACGTCCCAACCTGCTAACTAACTGAATGTTACAAATAAATACCTCAGATATTCAGGTTAATACTGTTCGATTTTAAACTTTTTTGTTCAGAAGTGAACATTTTTGTATATTTGAAATCGAAAATAAAAAAACAGCTTTTAATACTGATTTTGATTTTTGGCAGGCTACTTTCATTTGGTCAGCATGACAGTACTTTCCTTATTGATGAATTCGATATCTCAATAAACAGTATTCAATATTTAAGTTCGATGTACACGGGGCATTTTGCAAGTTTATCGGATGTTACATTGTACAATCACATCCTTTCACTACCGGTAACCGCAAGATTGAACTTCGGACATAAAATAACATTTTTTATCGAAGCAGGAACTTTTCTTGATTTAAACATAGGTGCAAGAAAAAAAAGGAAAGATGCATACCAGTTTTCCAATTAACGACAGTACGATAACGAACAACGAATACGACAGAAATAAAAAACAGACACCAGCTTCCTTGCCATAGCCTTCCGCCATAATTGGTGAAAATTCGTGAAATTCGTGGGTTCTCACCTTGTTGCCCCTCTAAATCTCCCCTGTCGGGGAGACTATTGAAAGGATAGTCCGCTTTCGGTTGCTTTCTCATTTTTTCTGTCAACCTGTTTCAGGATAAGACCCAAATTCGATTTTTTCTTTTGTCAGCATAGAGTAGTCATCCGGAGATTTGTGCGCCGAGTTTCGAACTTAATCCCATACTGTCTTCCTTGCCATAGCCCTCAACCTTTATTAGTGCAAATTCGTGAAATTCGTGGGCTCAAGCTATTTCGAATTCCGGCTTTACTCCTTTTCCTCTGCTATCTCTCTCATTTTCAAAAATGTTTTATAGGGTCCGTCAACCACAAACATATTTACCACCCAATCGGGGATATTTCCGGCTGGGTCAG